>CANHEE010000175.1 GCA_947459655.1 Lewinellaceae bacterium | reverse complement strand
ATTTCGAATTCAGACGCAAATGTAAAAAAATAATTTGTTACCAAACGAATTTTTCCGTTATTAATTGTGTACTTCAGGGTGCTTTGTGCCAGATTCTTTATTCCAAATCCCAGTTTCACAAAATTTCTTTGGTACATCACCCCTACATCCAGCATCGGAAAACGACCCTCAAAAGGAACGCTCGGCAAAAACACATCTTTGTGGTCTGTAGCAGTGGGGCTATAAACACCATCGGGTGTCCGAATCTGTGATCCATTCCAACTCATCGAACCGAGGCCCGCCCTAAGTCCTGCAGCCAACCTACTGTTTTTCCCTGTTCTTAAAAAGAAGCTGTACGCAATCGATCCCTGTACTGTCTGCTGCAATCCTAGTTTGTCGTTTTCAATTACCAGACCTGCTCCACTACTGATGGCATCCAAAGGCAAATCAACATTGATGAATTGCGTCTGTGGCGCTCCGTTAAGTCCTGCCCACTGCTGCCTGACCAGCGCACTTGCGTTCAACAACCCATCACTACCTGCGTACGCAGGATTGACAGCTGGCAAACAGTAACGGTACAGCGTGAACTGAGCGGGTTGCTGCGCCTGTGTTGATACGCTGAATACGATACAGCAAAAGGCTAAAAACGCCGCTCTCATAACTCACGAATTAAACGCCGTCTGCAAAATTATCTTGTGCAAACCGATTAAAAGTTGACGTTTCATTCTACTTTAAGAACGAAAACTTAATTTTAACGTTGCAATATATAGATATTTTTCTTTCGCGTCAACCGCGTTTCAAAATTTTAACCTTTGACAATATCCTTTCGGTTCAACAGCATCCAATTGCCGTCCACATCGAGGTAGGTGCAGTCAGGAAAGACGACGCTAAACTGATCCCTGTAAAATTCTCGTGTTTCAGCAAGATCCTTTTTATTGAAAGACAAACGGTTATAAACCAGTACTCCGTCTTTATTCAACAGATTACCGATGCTACGCAAAAATTCCTGCTGCTCAAAAACGGCAGGCACCCTATCGTCAATAAATAGGTCTACTGCTATCATGTCAAACCTTTCTGCACAGTTACGCACAAAATCAAGCGCATCATCACAAATGACACTGATGTTTGACGCAATATCCGGCAGCACATATTTGTTGGCCAAATCGATTATTTTCTGGTCAATTTCAACCGCCGTGTAGTCGTAGTCCTTTTCAAATATTTTTTCCAGGATGGTAGTCACACTGCCGAGACCAAAACCCAGCACCAGCACTTTTCTGACATCCAACACATCCAGTTCGATCGCATCAAAAGTTCTCGTAAAGTTGTCGTACAAATCTCCGTAAGAGTACACCGCATTGGGCGTACATAACTGGTATCGACCCTGCTTCAGGTAAATTTCCAGCTTTGGGTTGTATGAACTGGAAGTGCACTCCACCCGCATCGGGTAAAAATAACTGAGTGCCTTTTTCCAGAACGGAATGCTACTAAAACATTTTTCGGCTTCGCCCTCAGTGGCACCAACTTCCATTTTCCGTTCCTGCAATACCTGCTGCATCAGATTGCTGCGATTTATTTGTGTTGTTAGGGATTATATTAGTTGCCTTCAGGCAATAAATTATACTCTCGCGTTTTCCCAGACCCTTTCTTCTGCAGTGATTTCAAAAATATGCTTCAAAATCTGTCTGTCTTTCTCTGTAAATTCCATTTTTCGGCGTCCATAAACAATCTCTGCCGTTTTCATGGCCTGCTCAAACCGATGGGTAATAAAACCTTCATGCCCCCCCCATGCATATGAAGGCACAAAATTGCGAGGAAAACCTGCACCGTAAATGTTTGATGCAACACCCACAACTGTACCGGTATTGAACATGGTATTTATCCCGGCTTTTGAGTGGTCGCCCATAATCAGGCCGACAAACTGCTGACCGGTCTGCACGAACCTCTTTTGTGAGTAACTCCACAACTTTACCTGCTCATAGGTATTTTTAAGATTGGAGGTATTCGTATCTGCTCCGATATTGCACCATTCTCCAAGAACAGAATTTCCCAAAAAACCATCATGCCCCTTGTTAGAATTGGCGAGCATCACCGAGTTGGAAATTTCTCCTCCACCCCTGCAGTTTGGACCGAGTGTAGTTGCACCATATATTTTACTGCCCATCTTGAGCTGGGCGTGGTCACATAAAGCCAATCCTCCCCTGATCATGCAGCCTTCCATAATTTCAGCGCCATATCCAAGATAAACCGGACCCTCCTTTACATTCAACACGGAACACTCCACAACAGCTCCCTCTTCCAGAAAAATCCGCGAAGGATCTCCAATTACCCGGTTTGTGGGAGACAGTAGCTCAGAGCCGCGTCCCTTTGTCAACAGCTCAAAATCGCCGTGCAACTCTTCACTGTTGTACAGGAACAGGTGCCACAGCTCGGTTACCCGCTTTACTGGTATTTCAATTTCAGTGCCATTATTGATGGTACTGCGTGAATTAATGAACTGCAGCAACTGATTGCGGTCCAATCTGGCAGCAATCAATCCGGATTGCTGCGTTAAAGTCTCGCCAGACTTCAATGATGATATTTTTTCACACAATGCTGCAGAGGGCAATACAGAGCCCTCAATCAGTAAATTGTCGTCAGCAATGTTGATTGGAAATTTTTCGCACAGATAATCTTCACAAAGGTGTGAAACTTGCCCACAAAGTACTTTTTCCCACTTCCGGCCGATGGTAAGAATGCCACAGCGAAGGTCAGCAACCGGACGGGTGAAGGTCAGGGGAAGGAGCTGATGACGGACCTCGCTGTCGAAGAGGATGATATTTTTCATTTTTGCCTAATCAAAAAAGGGCAAAACGGTTGAGGCTTTAAAATGACCAAATGAATATGCTTCACCATAAGAAAACAAAGACATCTGAACATTGAGAAAAAACCTGAGCCATTTTGCCCTTCAGCAAATTGCAATATGATTGCGGAATTAATTTGAAAACTTGGCAAACTTCTTGTTGAACTTGTCGATTCGACCCGCCGTGTCAACAAACTTCATTTTACCTGTGAAAAAGGGATGTGAATAGGCAGAAATCTCTACTTTAACTACTGGATAT
>CANHEE010000174.1 GCA_947459655.1 Lewinellaceae bacterium | reverse complement strand
GTACTTCTCCCCTTCTCCAGCCCTGCAATTGCGCGCACTTTCTGCCCCATCGTAAAATGTGGTGGCGAGCAGGAAGTATAATCCATGTAATTACTGTTGTCATCTGTCAGGTCTGGAGAATCGGTAGCGCAGGAGTTCGTGTTACAAGCTGCAAAACTTGGACTATTGTCCGGTGGAGTGTCGCAGATCTGGTCGCCATCGAGCAGACAGTCGGCATTGTTACAACCTCCGGAGAATGTGTGGTTCAGACTGAAATAATGTCCCACTTCGTGGCTTGTGACCCTTGTTCCTCCTGCAGTGGTCCAGTATCGGCTCTCCTGTACAATCCCGTCAACATTGCAACCGGCGCCGGGGAAATAGGCATAGCCCGCCAGACCGCAACCGAAATTGCTGTTGTACAGGTCTGTTACCAGCCAGATGTTGATGTATTTTTTACAATCCCAGTTGTTTATTTTTTTGATGGCCGCATCATTGGCGGCGTTGGTACCAAAAGGTGTACAGGGAGTCGTCTCAGCCACGAGCGGACTTTCATCACGGGTTATACCGTTGGTGGGTTTGCCATTGGGGTCTCGGCGAGCCAGGCAAAAGCGAATATTCATATCCACGCCATCGGGTGTCTTGAATACTCCTTCGTTTGCAAAAGACTGATTGAGAAGCTCCAGACCCGCTTCTACCTGTGCATCCGTGAGGTTATTTCCCTGACCCACTGCCGTGCCGGGAGGCACAATTAGGTGAACCACCACGGGCAATGTGTAAGAGGGAAGCAATGAGCCTCGATGCTGATTGCTGTAATATTGCTCGGAAAACCGGTAAACTGCCCGGTTGATTTGCTGGTAGGTCTGAAAGTAAGTACTGTCTTTCTCGAGTAGTTCGTGACTGATACAGTAAGGAACCTGTGCCAGCGAATACAAACTACTGAAAATCAGTATAAATAGAAATAATATTTTACGAATTTGCATCTTTATCAAATGAAACTTCTGTGGTTTCATTTATAAAAGTAGCAAACCATCGCAAAAGGAAGTATTTTTATGATAAATAAATGAAAAAACTGACACCTGATCGTGATCAGTTCATTTTGAAAGGTGCAATCAATCTGAATTCAGGTATCTTCACTTCAAACTGCTCACCATCGATATGACGTTCCATCAGATAGGTCCCATACATTTTTCCGATATCGGTGTCCATGTTGGCATAAGATACGTATTGGTGAGATTCCCCCTGTGCTATCAGTGGCTGCACTCCAACAACACCATCGCCATGGACATCTCTTCTGTTTCCACCCGCGTCGATGATGGTCCAATGCCGTTTCAGCAGCTGAACGGTAAAATCACTTGTATTTTCTATGGTAATACGGTAGGTGAACACATAACGCTGCTCACTGGGTCTGGAATGTAGTGGATTGTAAAAAGTTTCTACGGAGACTTTAATTCCTTTTGTGGTAGCAGTAAGCATGGTAAAAACTGATTATTCTAGTTTGTGGATTGCAAATAGTCCTGCACAATTTTTTCCGCACGAGCAAGACAGGACTCCAAACTATCGTTAAGCAGCACAACGTCAAATTTATCCTCAAACCCCAGCTCGTAGGAAGCTTTTTCAATCCTTCTGGAAAGGCTCTCCTCGCTCTCTGTGTTCCGGTCTCTCAGTCGCTGTATCAAAATATCCCTTGATGGTGGCTTTACAAAAACCAGAAGTGTTTCCGAAGGATAAGCTTTTTTAATGTTGAGGGCTCCCTGAACATCGATGTCAAAAATGACGACCTTTTGCAGATCCCACAATCTTTTGATCTCACTCTTCAGAGTACCGTAAAACTGACCCTTGTACACCTCCTGCCATTCCAGGAATTCACCTTTTTTAACTTTTTGACGAAAATCGGCTTCATTGATGAAATAATAATCACTGCCATCTTTCTCGTGTTCCCTTTTCTCCCTGGTAGTTGCGGAAACCGAAAATGCCAGAACGCCAAATGTTTTTAAAAGATGCTTAACGATAGTTGTTTTTCCCGCCCCTGACGGTGCAGCCACAACAATCAACTTGTTCATCATAAATTACATGTAATTTTTGGCTGCAAATTTGTCCAAAGTTAAGCATTTTTAAACCAAAAAAGCAAATTTGTTTAGAGAAATATGCACCACTTTAGCAAAGCGGTGCACACCTAAAATCAATTGTGAACTACCCATTACGGTCTAATGTTCAATGATGTGTTACTCCTTCAACCCTTGGGGCAGATTGGTATTTTGCACACTACTTGTACGAATCAAGAATCTGGGTAGCATGGTCGCTTGTTACAACTTTATCGAAGATTCTCTCGATATTGCCGTTTTCATCAACCACAAAAGTGGTACGGGAAATGCCGTCATAGCTTTTGCCCATGAACTTCTTCGGACCCCACACACCATAGGCATTCAACATATCGTGAGATGTATCTGCGAGGAGTGAAAATGGTAGGCTGAATTTTTCAATAAATTTTTGGTGGCTTTTTGCATCGTCCGCGCTAATTCCAAGCAACTCAAAACCTTTTGACTTGAGTTCGGTGTAACTGTCTTTCAGGCTGCATGCCTCTGCAGTACAACCAGGCGTATTGTCTTTAGGATAGAAAAAAAGGACAAGTTTTTTGCCTTTGAAATCGCTAAGGGTCATCACCTGACCATTTTCGTTTGCCACGCTAAATGCTGGGGCCTTGTCTCCGATTTTTAATGTTGTCATATTCATTTATTTTTTTGAAGAAACAAGGGCAAACTGAAAAAGTTTACGCTACTTCCGGCTTTTCAAGTACACTGCAGTTGCCGCAAGTTCCTCATAAAATTCTTCACCATACTTGCGTACTATCGCTTCCTTTAGGAACTCGTACAAAGGCAACTTCGCAGACTTGCCCGCCTTGCAGGCTGCACTGCAAATCGACCACTTGTGGTAATTTAAAGCTTCAAAACCGAGCTTTTCATTCTTTTCCACTCTTATCGGGTATAGATGACATGATACGGGCTTTCTGAAGGTAGTTACACCCGCTTTCCATGCCTGTTCAATACCACATTGAGCAACCCCTTCATCAGTGTAAGTGATGTAAGCGCAGGGTCCACCATCAATCAGTGTAGTGGCTGGTTCATTATCTTCGGGATCAATATAATACTTTCCCCTGGCCT
>CANHEE010000173.1 GCA_947459655.1 Lewinellaceae bacterium | reverse complement strand
GGCTTCCACGGTTTTCAATTGAATCGACCATTTCAGGCATGTGAATTGATCTGGTCGATTCAATTGAAAACCGTGGAAGCCTAAATGCAAAGTCAAAAGATGATCTTGTGAAAATCTTACGCTGCATGGTCTCCGTCACGACCAGTTGCATGATTTTTACAACTCCGCCCAGGACTGTTCCTAAAGTCACAACCAGTATCAGCAAGCCCCATGAAAACGACACCGATCCTCCTGCAATCAGTCCAATGATTGCCTGTGTGCCAAGCGGTAGTGACAGGGTAATGAAACCGGAAAAAATCGCATATACATAAATGTAGTATATGTCTTTCCTGTCAGGTTGCAACAATCTAAAAAATCGACGTATGGGGGTGTAGTTTTGAGTTGATTCCATATTTGCCTTTTCGAGATATCCAAAACGATCGGAAATGCTGAAAGTTCAACAGGATATATGTGCTAAATGTTTGTGACAAAAATATGATATTTCTGTAAATAAAAAACTCCAGTCCTGAAGACAAGACTGGAGTTTCACATTTTTTCTTAAATTAATTACCTTTTTGTGACGCGCTGAGTTGTCACAACGTGATTGTTCTTATCAACCAGACGGACAAAATAAACGCCATTGGGCAGATCGAGAATGTTAACCTTTTCACCTCTTGCTACTGCTGCAGTTCTCATCTGCCGACCGGTTAGGTTGTAAAATTCTATCCTGACTACACGATCACTTTCATCGTTTACACCTACGTAGTCTGTTGCCGGATTAGGGTAAAGACTGATGGAAGACCTGAAACCCGCGGTGTTGTTGAAAAAATCGTTGTTGGAGCCGCAATTGATACAGGATTTGTCGCTTTGTGCAAGTACTACTGCAGAAAACAAAGTGAAAAATACAAATGGTACAAGATATTTCATAGGCGATTCGTGTGTACACTATAATGAAGGCGCAAGATAATTCGTTTGGTGTTAATTTCCAAATCGATATCAGGGACAAGAACTAAAATAAATGTTAAATGGTTGTCTCGAAATGTTAAAATTTACTGTTTTTCCAGAGATTTGACAATTTCCTGATCGATTCCCGGGAAATTTACAGCTTTGGCTTTTTCGATTCTGCTCTTTGCTTCGGCCATGTTGCCGTTTTTAAAATATATTCTGGCAAGCTCATTGTGTGCTGCTCCGCAAATCAGATTACCCCTTTGAATTAGATTTTTATTTCTGCCTGTCCGTTCCTTTTCAGCCCAGCTGACAGCCTCCAATAGTCCGGGGATGGCCTCTCCATCTCTGTTGAGTCTCCTGTATGTAATCGCTCTTTCGTAGTACATATCAGATTCTCCAGGCTTCAGTGAAATATACATATTTATGCAGCGGAGTGCCTCTTCAAAGTTACCAAGTTCGCTGTTTGCCAGATAAGCATTCAGGTAGCTATTGTCATTTTTAGGGTCTATCCTGATGGCGTTGTTCAAATCACTTCTTGAGAGTTGAAGATAGGATTTATCGCCGGTTTCAGCAGCATAGCGTCCGTAAGCGGCACCCCTATTGGCATATACCTCAGCCATCGTTTTGCGCTCCACAAAACTGGTGTCCTGCTGGAATGCCATGTTGTAGTCATCAAGTGCCCTTTTTGTGCATTCCGCTTGCGTTAATTTCAACTTCTGCATCAACTCAGGGTATGCGGCGAGGTCAAAATAGGTCTTGCCTCTGCTGTTGTATGTTTCCATCTTTGGCCTGAAACTGATGGCACTGGTGTATCCTTCAAGTGCTTTTATGTAGTCTTTTTTGTTTTCCCGGTAAAAACGAGCTCTGTTGGTCCATGGCAGATCGGATTCCGGGTAATATTCCAAGGCTTTGCTCCACAAAGTGCCACCATCAGTCCAGACATCGCACTGTTCACGCGTCTTGAAAGAGGAAAAAAGTAGGAAAGCAGCAACGACGCCCAGGGCAATGTTCAGTCTGCCGTCCTGTCGAATGCTGAAATCATGCAGGTAATATGCTACTATGAAAAACAGTCCCAGATAGGGAATGTAGGTAAAGCGGTCTGCAAGAAATGCCTGTCCGGCCCCAAGCACCTGAAGTAGGAAAACAACATTGACAAAGAAGAATGCCATTCCAAAAACCCATGCCTTTCGCTCTGTTTTCCAAAACCAGTACAGAAGTGCGAAAAATGCCGCAACACCCAGCGGTGCGAGATAAAACTTGTAGTCGAGGCTTTTGGGGTAAGGGTACAAACAGGACATTTCGTACGGGTAAATGAACTTCATGAGATACACGTTCAATGTATAAAAACCTATCAGTAATCTGTCGAGGAAACTGTAATCCGCTACATCCTGCAGAGATCCGTTGTCCTTTAGGAAATAAATACCAAGAATTCCCACAACGGCAGACATGAGGAAAAAAACAGCCTTGTCCCATACAAGTTTAAGTTTGAATTCGGGACGGAGTAAATAGTCTACTGCAAGCATGGTCAATGGCAGTGCGACAGCCTGAATCTTGGAAAACAACGCGAAAACAAATAGGACAAAAGTCATCGCCAGATAGTATGTTCGTTTTTCAGGTAATTTAATTGACTTTATGTAAAAAAAAATGGCCGGAAGGTAGAATGCCGCCATGAGAACGTCTTTGCGCTCTGTTACCCAAGCTACTGACTCAACCCGCATGGGATGTATGCCAAATAAAAGTGCCCCGACAGCGGAAGGCATGGTCCCCAAGCCCAGTTCGCTGAGAATCAGGAACACAAAAAAGGTGGCAAACAGATGCAGCAGCAGGTTGTCTGCATGATACCAGAAGGGGTCAAGATCAACAAAATGGCGCTCAATTGCCAGTGTTAGTACCGGAAGAGGATTGTAGTTTCCGATGACCCTGTCGGTAAAAATGGCTTTGATATGCGCTGCGTCAAGGACTTCTGTATTTCGGTTTTCAAGAAGATTGACATCATCATCCCAGTTGACAAAGGCATTGTCAAGGCTGGGGTAAAAACAGATGAATGTGATGGCCAGTACCGCTGCCAGCCATAGCCACCTGTTCTTGGTTGCGGTGGACTGTTTTTTTTCATTGGCAATTGGGCGCTCATTACGTTTCGCGCTTGGATTATTGTTTTTAGCTAGTTTCGCCATGCTGCAGAGTTTCCTTTTCTATCGATATACATTTTAGTTTCCGGCTTCGTCCAGTGCCTCCAGAATGATTTTGCAGGC
>CANHEE010000172.1 GCA_947459655.1 Lewinellaceae bacterium | reverse complement strand
ATCTAAACCAAAGTTAACCAACCAGGTTGGTATAACACCACCCGGATTGCTTCTAAATACATATTCTCCATCTACTTTGCCATTGGGTAGTGGTGTAAATGTCCAAACTGAATTGAATTCTTGAATGCGGACCACATCTTTTTTAAATGGTGCAGCATCCCATTTTGCGAATGATACAGAACGGACTATTTTAGTGTTAAAATCCTGAGTAATTTTACTCTGAACAGCTATATCCCTGTCTTGCAGCGGCCACGGAAAATCAATGTAGTTATAGTAGACAACATCATCAGGGCTGTAGGTAAAAAGTGTCTTGGAATACGTAGCCTTGTACACCCATTTGGGATACTCATCTACGTCTTTCAGTGCTTCTACGATAGAAGATAGACTTGCATCGAAAATGGTTTTCATTTTAACCGACTTCAGATTACTGTTGGGAATTTCCATATAGTAAATGCGCACACCGCCGGTGTCCTTCCAGAACCTCCAGTCGTTTTGGATTGGAATTGTACCTGAAAAAAACAACAGAAATAACACTGAGCACAAAATCGGTTTAAGGACATACTTCATTGAAATCTGCTAATTTGATTTAGATTTTTGATTTTGCTGAAAGATAGTGAATATTAAAATGATTTTTCAATAAAATGCTACTTTTGCCATATGAAACAATACCACGATTTGCTGCAACATATCCTGGACAACGGAACATACAAATCAGACCGTACAGGAACTGGAACTTACAGTGTTTTCGGATACCAAAACCGATACAATCTTAAGGATGGTTTTCCTTTGGTAACAACGAAAAAACTACATGTTAAGTCTATCATTCATGAACTTTTGTGGTTTTTGAAGGGGGATACCAACATTGCCTACCTTAAGGAAAATGGTGTGAAAATATGGGACGAATGGGCAGATAAAGATGGGAATCTTGGCCCCGTGTATGGCAAACAATGGCGCAGCTGGGAGAGGGTAGATGGTGCGGCCGTTGACCAGATAAGTCAACTGATTTACAGCATTAAAAACAATCCGGATTCAAGGCGACTCATCGTCTCGGCATGGAACGTAGCTGACCTTCCGGAAATGGCACTTTCACCATGCCATTGTCTATTTCAATTTTATGTGAACCCCGCCCAAACAGATGGTTCCGGAAAATTACTGAAAAGAGCTTCGTTGAGTTGCCAGCTGTATCAGCGTTCGGCTGATAGTTTTTTGGGTGTGCCATTCAATATTGCCTCTTATGCTTTGCTTACAATGATGATAGCACAGGTTTGCGATTTGGATTGCGGAGAGTTTATCCACAGTTTTGGCGATCTTCACTTGTATTCAAATCATCTTGAGCAGGCAAAACTGCAGTTGACCCGCGAACCAAGACCGCTGCCGCAGATGATACTGAATCCTGATGTGAGAGATATATTTGAATTTAAATTCGAAGACTTTACCCTGTTAAATTACGAACCCCATCCACACATCAAAGCTGAAGTTGCTGTATGAAAATAAGTAAAGCAGAAAAACTAGCCAACTTCAATCCCTCTGGAGTTGGTGTGAAAAACAATAATTTCATCGGTCTGCCATTTGATGAAAGCGATGCAGAAGTGGTGTTCCTTCCAGTTCCATGGGATGTGACCGTATCCTACGGAGCAGGAACCGCAACAGCAGCAGTGAACATACTTGAAGCATCTTCACAACTGGATTTATACGATTTTGATTTTCCTGAGGCTTGGAAAATGGGCGTCTTTATGCGCCCATTGAATGAGGCAATGTTGTTGTGGAGCCGTGAAAACAGAAAAAAATCAGAACGGTACATACATTTCCTGGAGACAGGTGGCAATGTCGATGAAAATGCTGAGATGCAGGAATTACGCTCTGAGATCCATTCAGCTTGTGAAGACCTCCGCAAATGGGTTTACGAAGAAAGTCTGGCACTTTTAGCAGAAGGAAAAATTGTTGGTTTGGTTGGTGGAGATCATTCCACTCCGCTGGGTTACATTCAGGCATTGGCTGAAAAATACGATGATTTTGGTATTTTACATCTGGATGCGCATCTCGACCTGCGGGAGGCTTATGAGGGATTTACCTACTCACATGCCTCGATTTTCCACAATGTTCTTAAATTGCCGCAGGTGAGCAGAATGGTATCTGTTGGCATCAGGGACTATTGCCGAGAGGAAGTTGAATTTGTGCAATCTCAAAATGGTCGCGTTCAGGTATTTTACGACGGGTATGTCAAGAAGCAGGTATACAAAGGCAATTCCCTGTACAGTATTTACCAGAACATCATTGAATTGTTGCCCGAAAACATATACATCAGTTTTGATATAGATGTATTAAATCCACATTTGTGTCAGGCCACCGGAACACCCGTACCGGGAGGGCTTGAATTTCAAGAAGCTATGTTTCTTTTGAAATGCGTAGCAGATTCAGGTCGAAAAGTCATTGGATTTGATCTGTGCGAAGTAGCCGGCGAAGGTCAAGAATGGGATGGTAACGTAGGTGCCAGAGTGCTTTACAAATTGGCCAACGTTGCCGGAAAGACACAAGGTAAACTCAACTGAATCAAAACCGCAGAAAATCTTCTATCTGCTGATTGATAGCCTGAACAGTATCCAAATTGATTATTTCTCCGTCAGAATCCATAATATTCTCAATGGATGATATGGGCAACTGATTGGGGAGTACAGCTACGTTGAGGTAGTTGAGGACACCCGTAAAGTGAACAAGACCACGCAGATTACCAGCTCTCCCGGATGATACACCGGTTATAAGTGCTTTTTTATTTCCTTTTTTGAAGGTTTCACCCATTTTGTATACCGAGCACGCATCGATGAACAACTTCAGAACACCCGGGAAACTTCCGTTGTACTCCGGTATAACAAATGCAAATTTACTGGCCGGTATCAGCACGCGTTCCTGTATCTGCTGTAGTCGGGGTGACTGTCCGGCGCTGCCGTACATATTTACATGTAGTATGTCATCCGGCAACTGAGCAAGGTCTAGTAGTAGAACCTCTTCGGAAGTTTTTTCTTTGATTTGCTCAACATAAAATTTTGCCACTTGAAGCGTCCTGCTGTCCTGTCTGTTTGTTGCGGAGATAACTGTAATCATCTTAGATAAAGTTGTCTTATAATTTTACTTCAAGACAAAATCCTATCTTTTTTGTTTAAAGTTTCTACTTATTTGTTCAATACTTTAATGGGTACACTTGGAAATACAGCAAGTTATTTCTTCATTCACGGAAAGCACCTTGAACTTGGGACCAGGCTCTGGACCTTCCAGGAATGTTTCCACTGTTTGTCCAGCACGAAGGTCTACCAAATGGACGAATCCAGGCTGCGGGGTTTTCTTGAGAATCTTTATTTCTGTTATTCCCAGCTCAGGGTCTGGCACTCCATCGACGATGGGAATCTTT
>CANHEE010000171.1 GCA_947459655.1 Lewinellaceae bacterium | reverse complement strand
GCGATCATCACATCACAGACGAATGCTAGCGGCTTTGGTTTGAGCAATGGTAGTGTGGTTGTAACCGCGAACGGTGGAACACCTGGTTACAGCGTATCTCCATCACAGACCGGCCTTTCAGCTGGAACATATACGTTTACTGTCACCGACGCGAATGGATGTACGACGACAATAGGTGCAACGATTACTCAGCCAAGTACTTTGGTTGCAACAATCAGTTCACGAATCAACGTTAGCTGTAAGGGACTTGCAAATGGCTCTGTAAATGTGAGCATCACAGGTGGGGTAGCTCCTTATATGATTGCGCCTAGTACTTCAGGATTGGCAGCGGGATTCTATACATTTACAGTTTCAGATGCAAACAGCAATGAAACGACTGTAAGCACAACAATTACTGAGCCCGACAATCTGGTCTTGAATGTCGGTGCGCAGACAAATCTACTATGTTTCGGTGCTGCAACGGGTGTAGTTACACTAAATGCTACGGGTGGAACATCTCCTTATAGCTATGCTGTCAGTGGAGGGAATACTCAAAGCACGCCTTCGTTTACTGGTCTTTCATCAGGTACTTATACATTCACAGTTACAGACCAGAATGGTTGTACATCGACTACAATAGCGACAGTAACGGAGCCATCACAAATTACATTGTCCAGTTCAATTACAAATGTATCTTGTTTTGGTGGAAATGATGGTAGTGCAACCGTGTCAGCAGTTGGTGGAGTTGCCCCTTATGAGTACAAAATTGGGTTGAGTCCATATCAGGGAATTACTACATTCAATAACCTGTCTGCAGGTGTGACTACAGTTTATGTCAAAGACGCAAATGGATGCGTGGTGCCGATTGGATTGACGATAAGTCAACCTGCTGCGGTAACTGGAACCATTACCAGCTTGAGCAATGTTACCTGTTTCGGAGGTAATGATGGTTCGGTAGTTATCACACCAGTTGGTGGAACCGCGCCTTATGCTATTTCGCCTTCTGCCACTGGATTGACAGCAGGAAACTATACGTTCACTATTACTGATACAAAGGGTTGTACAGGAACAGTCTCAGCTTCAATTACTGAGCCTGCATTATTGGTGCCATCGTTTGTTTCTCCTGTATTGTCAGCGTTCCATGGAACAAGTCAGACATATACTTTGAGTTCTGCATACACAAGTTACTCCTGGTCGGTAACTGGTGCAGCCACGACAATCACTGCAGGTGGAAATACTGCAAGTAACTTTGCCACTGTTAATTTCGATGCTTCAGGGTCTGTAGTATTTAGTGTTACTGTTACCAATGCTAGTGGATGTACAGGAACCGCTTCGGTAACCGTAAATGTCACTGACAAGGTGCTAGTTAGTCCAAGAGTATTATTGCAAGGTCCTTACAGATCAGCTCAGGGACTGATGCATGATAGTCTAAGGGTTAGGAACATGTTGCCGCTTTCTCAGCCGTATACAACTGGTTATACGCATGTTAACAGCGGAAGTGAGGTGATAAGTAGCTCAGTTTTAGCAGCTTCAGGTAATGATGCGATTGTTGACTGGGTGTTTGTACAACTGAGAGATGCCAACAATAGTTCAACTGTTGTTTCAACAAGAGCGGCACTGTTGCAAAGAGATGGAGACGTGGTTGATCTTGATGGAGTTAGTGCGTTGTCAATGATTGTTCCTGTTGGAACAACCAACTTCTACTTATCGATCAAACACAGGAACCACCTAGGCGTTATGACATTAGGTACTGTTAATTTGAATTTTACTACAACAACAAGTGTTGATTTTACTAATTCTGCAACTCCTACATATACAGATGGAAGAAATACTGCTCAGTTAGGAACATCAGTTAGGTTCCTCAGAGCGGGCAATGCCAATAGTAACTCTGAGATAAAGGCGCAGGGAAGTAACAACGACGTTACTGCTCTGCAACTTAGAGTAGGATTGTTGACGCCTAGTAACATTGTTTCGGGTTATTATCGTGAGGATGTAAATATGGATGGATCTACCAAGTACCAAGGAAGTGGAAACGACAAGACTGTTATTGACCTTGCTGTCGGTATAACTACTCCGAACAACATAATTTACGAACAAACTCCAAACTAGTATTTATCGACTGTTGTTGGGTTCTGCTTCAAGGTCAAATAGAAATTGACCTTGAAGCGTGAACCTTCGGATTAAAATTTATCAAATTTTTAAAAAATACTTTATGAAGGCAATATTATCTTTTGTCATAACGCTATCCATGGCTTATTCAAGTTTAATGGCGCAATTAAATCCGGGAAATTTTACCATTTCTGCAGTAAATTCTGCCGGATTGATAAAGGTGTTGTTAACTCCGCTTAACAACACTGTGGTTCCTCCTGGTCAAACATACTATAATGATTTATCTTTTACTATTTACTGGCCTGCGAGTTATACCAATGTTGACTTAGATATGTCTACCCTGGTGACCAACTATGATATTGTTTCCAGTGGTCCGAGGTTTACAAGTGGAACAGGTGCAAGTGCTGTTAATTTTCGCTCTTTTAATCGAGGAGGAGCATCAATAACGCAACTACCATCAGGTTGGCCTGCAAATGTCCCTGTGATATTGATGACAATTGAAAACAATTATGCAAGCACAACAGCTCCTTTTGTTGGGGATTTCTGCATCTTTGACCATACTGCAGGCGTTATACACCCTGTTCAGAATCCGGCTTTGAACATCGATGCAAGACCCAATGTTTTCGTTGTAGATTTTAATGATCCCGGAAATCCCATAGCGGATGATTACACGCCTTCAGTAACGGGATGTGCTACAGCAGTACCTTTGCCTCTTGAGCTGGTGAATTTTGAAGCTTCTCCAGGAAAAGATGCTATTAATTTGCGCTGGCAAACTGCTAAAGAGGAAAATTTCAGTGGATTCGAACTTGAAAGATCGTTAGATGGTCTGAAATTTGAGAGAGTCACTTTTTTAGCGGGAAGAGGCAATCAGAAGGGTGCATTTTATCAGTTCGATGATCGTTCAGTGAGCAAAGGCGTCAATTACTACTACCGTCTGAAAATGTTGGATAAGGATGGCAAGTACGAATATTCAGGCATACGTAGTGCAATTATCCCAACTTCCAATATTAATGTTGTGATATACCCTAATCCATCCAATGGTAATGTCAATTTGGATTTTGTTCTGGAAGAAAGTGCACCTACAATTATTGACGTTTATGATATGAATGGTAGAAATGTACTCAGAAGAGAGTTTGATGCGCATAAAGATAGGAATATGGTATCTCTTGATTTACTGGACCAGACTTCAGGTGTATATTCTATACAAATAAATATCAATGGCAAACTGATAAACAAGCTTGTGAAAATAACTCGCTAACAATTTTATCAATGCAAAAAAGCGTCTGTATTTAACAGGCGCTTTTTTTTGTGTTTTTTCAAAAAAACTGCATTATGTATTTGGAT
>CANHEE010000170.1 GCA_947459655.1 Lewinellaceae bacterium | reverse complement strand
TTATGGAAGCCGAATATCCCGGTGTATGCCATGCCATGCCGGGACTGCATCCGTGCTCCGTAGGAGAAAATGTGGAAAGTGAACTGGCGCAAGTCAAAAGTATGCTTCAGGAAGACCGTAAATGGTGCGCCATCGGAGAAATCGGTCTCGATCTCTACTGGGACAAAACCTTTTTCGAGCAGCAAAAATATGCATTCAGCGAGCAGATTCGCTGGGCAAAAACATACGGACTACCCATTGTCATCCACAGCCGAGAGGCCACCCGGGAGTGCATCGAAATGGTATCCTCTGAAAAAGACGAGCGCCTCAAGGGAGTCTTCCATTGTTTCAGTGGAACCCTAAGCGAAGCACGGCAAATCATGGAACTTGACTTTATGCTTGGAATTGGTGGCGTTCTGACTTTTAAAAAGGCAGGACTCGATCTGTTGATTTCTGATATTCCGATGGAATATATTGTCCTTGAAACCGATGCACCTTATCTGGCGCCCGTCCCGTTCAGGGGCAAACGCAATGAAAGCAGCTACCTGCCACTTATAGCCCAAAAGTTGGCGGAATTGAAAGGGATAACGCTCGAAGAAGTGGCCGAAAAAACAACCGCCAACGCGCTTAGGTTATTCAATCAGCTGCCCGGGTAATAGCTGATCAGCTCGTGATCTGCAGCAGAGGGCTTTTCCTCTAATTGTGCATCAGGCGGCACCGAACCACTTATGGTGAAATGCACAACCGCCGCTGTCACAGTAGCCGTTCCGAGGTGATGTCCGCCTGTTTTTGGGGCATACAAATAACTGTTTTTCCAGAAATTGTGGTACCTGACGGCATTGTTGAATGGAGTAACCTCATCGCCCGGCGAATGCACGATGAGCCCCTGAATGTGAGAAAGGTTAGCGCACATCAGCGCCTGATCAAACTTTGTGATGGGAAAACCCGAATACTTTTCAAAAGCTTCAATCATGCGGTCAAATGTAAATGCCCATAAACCAAGCCTGTCGGCAAATGATTTCAAAACGGTAGGTGTGTGACTAAAGGACGCCATCAACACCATCCGCTTGGGATGCAGGTGTCGGGCCGTATTTTGCAGCGCAAACACACCTGAAGCACCACCAAACGAATGGCCAATCATGACCTCTGCCGGACCATATTTTTCCAACAGTCCCTGAATAATCTTCGCGTTCACGACGAGATTGATTTGTGCCGGTGGCAAAAGTCCATGCCCGGGCGGATCAAACGCAATGATTCTGAAACCTGCCGCCAGCAATTCCTCTGTAAAATGCCGCCATCGACCGGCATTGTAGCCCCAGCCATACGAAAGCAGCACGAGCGGGTGCCTCTCTGACCCCCAGTGGTATTCCATCACATCAGCATTGCCATACTTTGCTTTAATCTGCTTCGCCGTCTGCAAAAAGGCCATTTCTTTCGGACGTATCAGAGGCTTTGGCGGAACCGAAAACAGGCGCATCAACCGCGCGGTAGACCAGTGTGGACTGACGAGTGAAATGATATTGATACCCGCACCAGTCGTGCGGTAGAGAAGTGACTGAAAGTAATTGACCATGTTGCTTTTGCAAAGATAGCGGCTCAGCGATGCCATTGTCAAATATCCCGCTGCATATTTTGACATTCGTAAAAAATCACGCAATTTCGTGCGTTTTTACACAAGAGCCATTGTGATACAAATTGCAATTCCGTTATGAAATCCCTCTTTGAGAAAGACTTCCGCTCCCTGTTTTTCCCGGAAAAACCGATTTCGGTCAAAATGGCTTTGCCATTGTTTGCAGCGACCGTTGGCTTTTACCTTTGGGTAAAACTGGGTTGTCATGAGTTATGGAAAGATGAGTGGCAGGCATGGCATGTCGCTCGTGACATGTCATGGGCGAAGATGTTTCAGTTTTTGTACTACGAAGGACATCCATCGCTCTGGTATGTTTACCTCAAATTGGTGACGTATATCACCCCCTCAGGTCTGGATTTGTACGCGCTGCAAATCGCACATGCAATGCTGCTGCTCTGCGCGTTTGCGCTACTTTTTTTTCGCTTTCGCTTTCATATTCTGCTGAAGCTCGCTGGGGCATTCTCCTACTTCTGTTTTTTTGAATACGGCATGGTCAACCGGGGTTATGCCTTGCTGATCGTTCTGGCATTCATTGCGGTTGATTTGTTGAATAGGAAGGGTAAAAACGAACTATGGTTGGCGCTTGTATTGGTGTTGCTGTGCCAGACCGAAGCGCAGGGCGTGCTCATCGCCGGGGCATTGACGATTTTTATCTTCACGGAAAAACTACTGGAGGAAGGTCTGTTGTCTGCCCTTAAAAATACCGGAAACCAGTTGCTTTTGGGGGCTTTCACTACCGGGTTGCTTCTTTTCATAGCTTCCGTATATCCACGGGGCGAGGCCGAAGACCTGGCGAGAGCCTACAACATGATGAAGCAGCCGCTTTCAGAAAGCATACCGGTTGCGTACCAGGGGTTGTTGGCAAACACTTTCTGGATTGGCTCTATTGCCGATACAGGAGCAAACGGTGTTCAGCTTGCCGGACTATTGCTCAGTACGCTTATTTTAGGTATGCTAATTTACCTTTTCAGTACTGAAAAGCGCGTTCTGACAACGCTGATTGCCGGACTACTCGCCTTCTTTGCTTTTGCAGCTTTCGTGTATGGTGGCGGTGTTCGGCAGTGGGGTTTGCTGTTTGTGCTTTTCGTTATACTGCTCCAATTGTTCGCGCAATCCGGTGCTTCTTTGAATGCCCTTAAAGCAGCTTTTCTGATTTCTGTCTTTGGATTTCAGTTGTTTTATTGTTCACTTGCTGTGGGTAAGGACATAAAATACCCTTTTTCTAATGCAGAAAAAACAGCTGATTTCATTACTACCAATGTGCCACAAAAAGTCCCGGTTGTAGCCATAAATCCTTTTGAGAACGGAGCGGTGACGGGTTATCTTGGTAAGGAACGCAAGGTCTACACTATGCCCTCAGGTGAGCCTTACACCTGGTTCAAGTGGCTTTCGAAAGTGTACATACCCACAGAGGGCGAGCTGAAACTTTTCGCGCAATACAAGGGGGTAGGCGGAATTGTGGTGCTGACCGCAGCGCCTTTACCGACCGACCGATTTCCAAATGCGACCTTGTGGAAGCGTTTCGATTCCTACAGCATTAAAAACGAGAACTTCTACCTGTACACGCTGCCAAAGTAGCGTAGGTGTTGTTATGTAATGTGGTTATCAGATACCAGTTCGGCAATTTTTTGTTGCAAATCACCGCGAAAGCCACTTCCCTCTGCTTTCAATACTTCAAAACGCGCAAACAGCTCTTCGGCGTACCATCCGAGCGTTCGGGTTTTTTTGACTACTTCAGCGTGCAGAGGGCTTTTGTACGCGTAATCCAGCATATCCTGACCGGATGTCCAGATGCTGAACGTGGCTTGCTGTACCAACGGCAATTCTCCGACCCCGGTATGAAAAAGCGACCTTTCTGAAAATGCTTCGA
>CANHEE010000169.1 GCA_947459655.1 Lewinellaceae bacterium | reverse complement strand
GTGACTTCCCCGATCAAGAGCTGCCGTATACAACCAACGTATCCAAAGGCCAGTACAGCCTTGCTCCTGATTATGGCGATACGGTCGCTTTCGTGATGGAGTATGTAGACGGGCAGACCTTGAAGCAGCTGCTCGATTCGAAGGGAAAGCTAAGCGAAGTTCATATTAAAAATTACTTCCCTTTGATGCTCGATGCGGTGGAATATGTGCACGAGAAGGGCTTTGTTCATCGCGATATCAAGCCTTCGAACTTCATGATCTCTAATTCGGGAGTAGTGAAATTGCTGGATTTTGGCATCGCCAAAAACACGGAGGAAGGTGGTGGCGACTATACCCAGACCGGCACCTTGTTACAGATGGGCACACCCATGTATATGAGCCCCGAGCAAGTGAAAAGCAGCAGGGCTGTGACCGCGCAGTCGGACATCTACAGTCTCGGTGTTACTTTGTGGGAAATGATTACCGGCAGGAAGCCTTATGATGCTGCTACACTCAGTAAATTTGAATTACAGACTAAGATTGTCAATGAACCCCTGGAAAAGACAAATAGCAAGTGGGATGCGTTGATTCAGAAAGCCACAGCGAAGGATTTGGATAAGCGTTATCTCGACAGCGCTGCTCTAGGAAAAGCTTTTGAGAATTATTCGAAGGAGGCAGTGCCTCAGGTCGATTCAGATGACGAGAAGACCATAATAGTTGAAAGTCCCAAACCAATAGTCAAAACGGAGCCTGTTGTACCAGATCCACCAACCACCAATAATAGTTTATTGATGTGGTTTGCCCTTGTTTTTGCTGCAGTGATAGGCTTTGTAATCTTCTATTCTGTCAAAAAACCTGATGTGCAAACAGCCGATGCTACTATAATTGAAAAGCCGGCAGAACCAGTGGTTGAAAATTCAACTGCACAAAATACAACTACCACCATTACCGAAAACGTAAGGGAAACTAATACGGACAGTCAAATAAAGCCTTCAACACCTATATCCATTGAATGGGTGAATATTCCCGCCGGTACTTTTACGTTGGGAAGCCCTGATGATGAAACTGATAGGGGATCAGATGAAACCCAGCATCGCGTAAGTCTAAGCGCCTTCAAAATGAGCAAGTACGAAGTTACTTTTGCACAATACGATGCCTTTTGCAATGCCACCGGCAGGTCAAAGCCTTCGGATGAAGGATGGGGAAGAGGCAATCGGCCGGTCATTAATGTGAATTGGGAAGATGCTACGGCTTTTGCCCGATGGATGCACTGCCGCTTGCCCACTGAAGCAGAGTGGGAGTATGCCTGTAGGGCAGGCAGCCGAACACCGTTTAATACCGGATATAACCTCACTACTTCACAGGCAAATTACGACGGCAACTATCCATATGGAGATAATCCCAAGGGCAGCTACAGGCAGAAAACACTGCCGGTAGGCAGTTTTTCATCCAATGCCTGGGGCCTGTATGATATGCACGGCAACGTGTGGGAATGGTGCAGCGACTGGTATGGGGCGTACCCGGAAAGTTCGATGAGTAATCCAAAAGGACCGGAATCGGGGTCGGCCCGCGTCATTCGCGGCGGTAGCTGGATCTCCGATGCGCAGCGTTGCCGCAGTGCGTACCGCAACTACACCTATCCCGGCGATCGCAACAACTTCATGGGCTTCCGCCTTGTGTCCCCATAGTTGACAGGGGTTATTTCATCCATCTTTTTGAGCTGATGAGCTTTGCCAAGGGGATGTGAGGGACGAGCATCCTAATGGGCAAAGTGAATTTATTAATACCGCCTTTGGCGGAGAAATTTAAAAAATGCAAATACAGATTTTTACGATTTCAATTTTCGACAAAGGCGAATCGATTGCTGAGATGAACAGGTTTTTGGCAAACAGCAGGGTCCTTGAGGTGGAGCAAAAATTTTTTCAAAATGAAAAAGGTGGATTTTGGAGTTTTTGCGTTCGCTACATTTCTGGAAGTATGCCATCGCAAAAATCTAATTTTTCATCCAAAGAAAAAGTTGACTACAAACAGCTATTGACGGAATCTGAATTTGGGATATTCACTAAGTTGCGGGAATGCAGAAAAATACTTGCCACCAATGAGGCACTACCAGCTTATGCAATTTTTACAGATGAGGAGCTCGCGGGGATAACAAAATTATCGAACATAGTAACAGCTAAGCTTGTCGAAGTAAAGGGCATAGGAGAGAAGAAAATTGAAAAATATGGGAATAAATTGATTGAGTTATTGAAAGAAAAAACAGAGGCTGATGAAAAGGGAAGATAATTTGTTTGAAAAAATTGTTGAGCCTGAAAATCTTCGGTTAGCTTTTTGGAAAGCAAGGAAAGCAAAAGATGGCAAAAAGGAAGTTATTGAATTCGCAAAAAATCTGGACAAAAATCTAATGAATTTGCGTTTTGAACTACTCCATGGTACATTGGAACTGGGAGATTATCATTATTTCACAATTTACGATCCGAAGGAGCGAAAAATATGCGCTGCCAATTTCAAAGAAAGGGTATTGCATCATGCTATCATGAATATTTGCCATGATAATTTTGAAAAATTTCAGATCTGCAATAGCTATGCGAGTCGATTAAATAAAGGTACATATGCGGGACTAAAAAAAGCAGCTGAATATCAAGAAAAATACAAGTGGTATTTAAAACTGGACATTAAGAAATACTTTGATACCATTGATCATAAAATATTGAAATCACAGCTTTGTCGTCGATTCAAAGACAAGCGTTTGCTTTCCATATTTTCACAAATAATTGATAGTTATAAGGTGGAAAGTGGAACGGGAGTTCCGATTGGAAATTTAACCAGCCAATATTTTGCAAATCATTATCTTGGGTATGCAGATCATTTTGTGAAAGAAATCTTGAATGTACCTGCCTATGTCAGGTACATGGATGATATGATTCTGTGGTCTAATGATAAGTCCGGACTATTAAGAAATGGAAGAGATTTCGAAAGCTTTTTGAACGATACACTTAATTTGACATTAAAGTTATTTTGTTTAAATAGTGTCGAAAAGGGTTTGCCATTTTGTGGTTATAACTTGTTCCCGCACAAGATACTATTAGGTAAAAATAGTAAAAAAAGATTTAAATCTAAATTGCAGCATTTTAATTTAAAATTGAATAACCAAGAATGGAATCAAAAGGAGTATCAATCTCACGTTTTACCATTATTTGCTTTTGTACAACACGCGGATACATTTATGTTAAGAAAAAATCAACTAAAACATATTGAAAATGGGTAATAACTGAAGGGTCGAACCGCGTCAATCGCGGCGGTAGCTGGAACAACAATGCGCAGAATTGCCGCAGTGCGAACCGCAACAACAACAATCCCGGCAATCGCAACAACAACATAGGCTTCCGCCTTGTGTCCCCATAGCTCAAAAGGATGGATGGAATTCCACTGTTAAACCGGTTGTTATCCCGACCTTGAGAAATGCAAACAGTAAATCAAAATCCTTGTTTTAGTAGGTATTCAACCGAAAGACCTTGGATTATATTAGTTTTTTTTGCGCGTATCAATGGCAAACAGATGTATTTGCCATTGATATGTCCACTATT
>CANHEE010000168.1 GCA_947459655.1 Lewinellaceae bacterium | reverse complement strand
AGTACGGGTTCAGAGTTCAGTTACAATTGGACTACTTCAGACGGAAACATTCTTTCCGGATCAAACACCATTTTCCCGACCATTTCAAAAGGAGGGACATACCAATTTCAGGTCAGAAATATTACGAATGGTTGCACACAGACTTCCTCAGTTAAAATTGATGACAACCGCGTTTTTCCGATTGTCTCCATCAGTCTGGCAAATACAGTAACCTGTAAAAATCCAACGATAACCATAGATGCCTCCAACTCAAGTAAGGGAAGCAATTTCGCTCACCAGTGGACAACCTCAGCTAGCGGAACCATTTCTGCTGGAGCAAACACCCTGACTCCATCAGTTACAAGCGCCGGAGTCTATGAGTTAATTATCACCAATACATCAAATTCATGCACGAGTTCTCAGACCATTTCGGTCGCACAGGACAAAATTCTGCCCGTCGCCAACGCTGGACCTTCGAAGCTACTGACCTGTACCAGTACCAGTGTGACTTTAAATGGCAGTGGGTCACAGGGTAGCAACTTCAGATACACCTGGGGGAGTGCCGCAGGGGCGGTGCAAAATGGCGGAACGACCCTTAGCCCAACCGTGGCACAACCCGGCACATACACGCTGACAGTTACCAATATTCAGAATGGTTGCACAGCTACATCAGATGTGAGCGTTACGACCGATAAAAATGTACCTGTGGCAGATGCCGGTGCACAGAGAATTATTGACTGCAACGTTTCGCAGGTCGGACTTGATGGTACAAAATCCAACAATGGCGGTCAATACAGCTACGAGTGGACAACTGTAAACGGATCATTTGTTTCGGGTCAGAATACATTGCAACCCCTGGTAAACAAACCCGGGATTTACACCCTGAAAGTCACGAATAACAACAACAATTGTGTTGCGAAAGCAGAAGTGGAAGTTGCAGACAACAGAATTCTACCCATTATCGCCATTGCCAAACCCCAATTGCTCAACTGCGCCCATCCTGTTATCACCATTGATGCAAGTGCTTCATCATCGGGCTCAGAATTCAGCTATAACTGGAGCAGCAGCGACGGGAACATCGTCAGTGGACGTGATGGCAATAAACCACTGGCAGACAAGGCCGGAACATATGTTTTTCAGGTGATTAATAAGAACAATGGTTGTCAAAAAGACACCAGTATTAGTGTCAGTGAAAATTTCAATTTGCCAAAAGCATTGGCACAACTTCCTGATACTATTACTTGCATCAAGCCCACTTTTTCACTGAATGCAACTGCTTCGATCAATCTGCAAAATGCATCAATAAGCTGGTTCGTTCAAAATGGCGGGAACATAGTGTCAGGAGGATCGACACTCCAACCACTGATAGACAATTCAGGAGCATACAAACTAGTGCTAAGAGACACCCTCAGCCAATGTACCGACAGTGTGGAAATTATGGTTGCTAAAGACGCCAATATCCCAAATGCCGACGCCGGACCGGCAAAAATGCTGAATTGCTCCGTAAAAACCATCGACCTCCAATCCACTGCCAGTTCAGGCCCGTCAATAAGTTATGAGTGGGCAACCACTGATGGAAATATTCTCTCAGGTGCTAACACCCTGAGTCCACGAGTAGACAAACCTGGAACCTATACACTGACCGTGAAAAATGCGGCAAACCAATGTTCCAAAAAATCCAGCGTAGATATTACGCAAGACACCATCACACCTGGCATTGTAGTCTTACCAGTAAAAATGCTCAACTGTAAAGTGACTGTAGCAAAGATAGATGCCTCAGCATCTTCGAGCGGCTCAAGGTATAAAATTCAGTGGAATGATCCACAGTCCGGAATTTTATCGGGTGGCAGCACACTTGCTCCACTCGTCAATAAACCGGGTGATTATACTCTAATCCTCAAAGACTTACAAAATTTCTGTAGCAGCACAGTAATCGTTCAGGTAAATCAGAATATCCAGAAACCGGTGGCAGATGCGGTTGCGAAAGACACCATCACCTGTCGCCTCCCCGAATATGCCATCAAAGGGTCAGTCAATACAGCTTCAGGTGCCTATACATTTGAGTGGAAAACTGCTAACGGAAACATCGTTAGAGATCAGCAATCACTCCTTCCCGTCATCAATAAAGGTGGCACCTACCAGCTGTTTGTCACCGATACAATCAACTACTGCACAGGCAATACACAGATTGAAGTTTTTGAAAACACAAAAGTGCCCGTCACTTCAGCAGGCAAAGACGGAAATCTTACCTGCAGTGAACTTCAGTTGCCGCTCAATGGCAATGTATCAAATGGAAATATCAGCGACATGTTGATTAGTTGGAGCACATCCGGAGGAAATTTTGTCAGCGGACAAAACTCACTCAAGCCGGTGGTGGATGCTCCCGGACTATATGTTTTGAGAGCAGAAAACAAGACAAATGGCTGCTATTCAGCCGATACCACAACGGTCACCCAGGATGCAAATGTGCCGCTGGTCAGCATCAGCGGTCCAGACCGTCTTGATTGTGCCACCAAAACATTGATGCTTGATGGATCAGCATCTACGCAGGGACCCGATATATCGTTTGAGTGGAAAACAGAGAACGGTGCAAACATACTCAGTGGCGGGAATACACTTAATCCGATAGTTAACGGTGGCGGAACATATACCCTCACCATCAAAAATAGCAATAATAACTGCATCAAGTCTGTTCAGAAAAAAGTGATCATTGATACCCTGCACGCAGACGTAACAATCGACAGAGCATTGCTGACCTGTAAAGACCCGATTCTCCCCTTGATTGCCCGCATTTCAGGTGTAAACAATTATTCCATTAACTGGAGTTCGGTGAACCCTTTTCAGGGACTAGCGGACAGCACTACAATAAAGGTCAGCAACAAAGGTTACTATTCGGTCAGAGTACTGAACAAAGACAACCAGTGTGCAACGACTAGCGAAGTGCAGGTGACCGAAGACAAAACGGCCCCAACGGCAGATGCAGGACCATCGACCCAATTGATTTGCAATGATTCTTCATACGTCATCAATGCGCAAAAATCAAGTAACGGTCCAAATTATACTGCTTTATGGACCACAGTTTCAGGCAGTATCATAGACGGATCAGCAACACTTGCTCCGAAGGTCAGACCCAATGCCAGTTATTTCCTGCTTGTGACCAATACTTTTAACGGCTGTTCAGCACTTGATACCACCAACATCCTCAACATCAAGCCCAAAATGGAGTCGGCAGTGGTGGAACCACCACTCTGCAACGGAGGAACCGGCAGAATACTATTTCAGGGAGTGAAGAGCGGAACGCCGCCATTTCTCTACTCAATTGACGGCGGCTACAAATTCCTAAACAAAACAGAATACGACAAACTCAAACCGGGGACGTATTCTCTGAAGGTCCAGGATGCCAACGGTTGTGAAGACTCGCTGAAAGTCAACCTCAGCGAACCAGAATTGTTCAGGCTGGATTTGAGCAGCGTACATAAAATCACCATCGGAGACGATGTGCAGTTTAAAGTTACATTTAGTCCCGACACCATGAAGTTAGGCGAGGTAAAATGGACTCCTTCCGATTCTCTTTCTTGTAGCGATTGTCTTGACCCAGTCATCAAACGTCCATTGCGGGGT
>CANHEE010000167.1 GCA_947459655.1 Lewinellaceae bacterium | reverse complement strand
GTGATTCTTTTTGCTGCAGCCATCTGGGGTGCTTACTCTTTTGCAGGTTTTTATGGTGTTGCTATCGCAGCATCTGCGATGATGGCGACGACTGCCATGCAGCTTGCTATCGATGCATTTGGGCCAATTGCTGACAACGCGGGTGGCATCGCTGAAATGAGTGAGCTTCCTAAAGAGGTTCGCACCCGTACGGATATTCTCGATACTGTAGGAAATACTACTGCAGCAATCGGAAAAGGTTTTGCTATTGCTTCTGCAGCTTTGACGGCACTTGCGCTATTTGCTGCATACGTTACTTTTACAGGTATTAATGGTATCAATATTTTCAACGCCAAGGTACTTTCCGCATTGTTTGTGGGTGGCATGATTCCTGTCGTTTTCTCTGCTTTCGCGATGAGCGCAGTGGGAAGAGCAGCGATGGATATGGTTGAAGAAGTCCGCCGCCAGTTCCGCGAAATTCCTGGAATTATGGAAGGAACCGGTAAGCCTGAATATGGTAAATGTGTGGAAATTTCAACCCAGGCTGCACTTCGTGAAATGATGATGCCGGGTGCAATCACCATTCTTACTCCACTAGCCATTGGATTCCTAATGGGTCCTGAAGCGCTTGGTGGTTACATGGCAGGTGTTACCGTGTCAGGTGTGATGTGGGCCATCTTCCAGTCCAATGCCGGTGGTGCATGGGACAATGCCAAAAAGTCATTTGAGAAAGGTGTTGAAATCAATGGTAAAATCGAGTACAAAGGCTCCGACGCACACAAAGCAGCCGTAACAGGTGACACAGTAGGTGACCCTTTCAAAGATACTTCAGGGCCTTCAATGAATATCCTAATAAAGTTGACATGTCTTGTTGGCTTGGCTATCGCTCCAATCTTAGGACAAATGTATCCAGCAAAAGGTCATGATGCACATACCGAAAAGACTGAGATAAAAACACAGGATGCGGTACCAGTTCAGAATATGGATTCCCCGCTACCTGCAACAAATTAATTTACCAGCTTTTTTATATCTAAGTCCCGATCGGAGTAAATGCATCCGGTCGGGACTTTTTTTACTGCTCGATATGGCAAACTTGTATGAAATATAGAGGAAAAATTTGCAAAGCAGTTCTATATTTACGCTTCCTAAATTAAACTGAACATTTATATGAAAAGATTATTTAGCTCCCTGCTTCTTGCATTATTTTCGCTTCTTGCAACTGCCAACGAAGGGATGTGGATTCCGCTTTTTCTAAAGCAACTCAACGAAGCCGAAATGAAAGGACTTGGGATGAAGCTGAGCGCAGAGGATTTGTACAGTGTGAACAAAAGCAGTCTTAAAGATGCAATTTGCCAGTTCGGTGGGGGGTGTACGGCCGAACTTATCTCCGGTACCGGCCTATTGCTCACCAATCACCACTGTGGATACGATGCCATTCAAAACCACTCCACACTTGAGCACAACTATCTGGAAAATGGGTTTTGGTCGATGAATAAAAATGAAGAACTGCAGAACCAGGGACTTACCGCTACTTTCATCATCAGAATAGAGGATGTCAGCGAAAATGCACTACGTGGCGTTACCGTAGACATGAGCGAAAAGGACCGTTTTGCCGTCATCAACAAAAACATAGCTATGATCAACAAAGGCGCAGCCCGTGAATCCTGGCAGGAGGTCTTTGTTCGCCCTTTTTATGAGGGAAACCAGTACTTTATGTTTGTGACCGAGACTTTTAAAGATGTCCGTCTCGTTGGTGCGCCTCCTTCTTCCATCGGTAAGTTTGGGAGCGACACAGACAACTGGTCCTATCCCCGCCATACAGGTGATTTTTCACTTTTCAGAATCTATGCAAACAAGGACAATCATCCCGCAGAGTACAGCGCCGATAATGTGCCTTACACACCAAAACACTTTTTACCTGTTTCGCTTGATGGAGTCGAAAAAGGAGATTTTTCAATGGTTTATGGATTTCCGGGACGCACCCAGGAATACCTTCCCGCTATTGCCGTTGAGCAGATAGTCAATACACTCAATCCTGCAAAAATTGCCATCCGTGACAAGACTTTGCAGATCATGGACACCGATATGCGCGCCGACGCGGGAGTTAAAATTCAACTTGCAGCGCGTTACGCTAGTATCTCCAATGCCTGGAAAAAATGGAGGGGAGAAAGCCTGGGCCTTACAAAGTCGAGGGCGGTAGATAAAAAACGAGCATACGAACGCGATTTTTCCGCAGCACTAAACAACAACGAGGCCTGGAAAAGGAACTACGGGCATCTGCTCGAAGACATCAACAAGGTATACAAAGACGCAGAACCTTATTTGCTGTTGCGCGACCAATACCGCGAGACCTTTACCAATTGCCTTTCGCTCAATTGGGCAAACAACATCAATACGCTGTTGCGCAATTTTGACAAAAACGATCAGAAAGCCTTTGAGGAAAAAAGAAAAGAGCTGAAGGAAGGCCTGTTGGAATTTTTCAAAGAATACAATGTCGATAATGACAAAAAGATTTTTGTGGCACTGACCGAAATGTACTGGAAAAATGTGTCTCCAGAGTACATAGGTGAGGATGCAAGGAAGACAGTTGCAAAGAACAAGACCTTTCAGGCACTTGCAGACAAGCTCTTCGCCAAAACAATCTTAACAAGCCAGAGTGAACTTTCAGAGTTGCTCGCAATGAAGGATGCAGATCTGGTTAGGAAACTACGAAAGGATCCACTCAGTGCATTTACTGCGAGTCTTTACAATACTTTTGACGCAAAAGTTAATCCCCGGCTGGCTGAACTACAACCACAAATCAACCGCCTGCAGCGACTGTACATGAAGGCACAGATGGAAGTTTTTGAAGGCAAAAAGAATTTTTTTCCGGACGCAAATTCCACACTTAGGGTAACTTATGGTAAAGTGAATGGTTTTCAGCCAAGAGATGGAGTTGAGTACGCGCCAACAACATACCTTGATGGTGTCATGGAGAAGTACATACCCGGAGATTATGAATTTGATGTGCCTAAAAAATTACGTGAGTTGTATGCAGCAAAAGATTATGGTCAATACGGAACGCCGGATGGAAAAATGCCGGTATGCTTTATTGGCATGAACCACACAACCGGCGGGAATTCGGGAAGCCCCGCACTAGATGCCTATGGTAATCTAATTGGCCTAAACTTCGACAGGGTATGGGAGGGCACAATGAGTGACATCAACTACGACCCGTCATTATGCCGCAACATCATGATGGATGCACGCTATCTGTTGTTCATCATCGACAAATTTGCCGGAGCGGGGCATCTCATCCAGGAAATGAAGCTGGTTCATCCCAAAAAATAACAATTGGTAATGTAAACTATCGGTTTGCTCACAGAAAAGACAAAAATATCGGTCAATGGCATTGATATACCACTGATGGTATATCGAGAACGAAGGCGGGGCGTGCGGTTTTCAATCGTCAAAGATGGTATTGTGAACATTCGACTGCCCATTATGCTCACACCCAACCAGGAGGCTGAGCAATTCGGGCGGCTCAAAGAGTGGCTATCAAATGTAATTCACAAGAAAAGCAGCATAGTCAACCGATTTGTTAAAAAAGAATACAAAAGCGGAGATGAGGTGAGGGTAGGCTCACGGAACTACTATCTTGAAATGAGTTTCGAGGACAGAAAAAGCCATACCGCAAAGCTGAGCAAGGGAACTGTTTTTTTTAACCTTGCCGCAGGAGATTCAGATGAGGGTCGTCAAAAGGCGATACGCCAGCTGCTCAGTAAAATTGTAGCCAATGACTT
>CANHEE010000166.1 GCA_947459655.1 Lewinellaceae bacterium | reverse complement strand
GTCTGTGTTTAGCCATTTGAATCATTTTTTGACGAGAAAATGGCATCACCAAAAAGAAAACGACGCACCCAACCATACCGCTGAGCTAATGGCTGTTGTGGGTCATTCCCTTCAGGTTACCTGTTTTCCCGCAGGTTCTGAAAAATATATTTCCGGCCGGTCTTCTGACTTGGTGCCTCCTTATCTGCCTTCCCTTGTTTTTACAAAGTGGCTTTTCTGATAAAAAGTTATTGACATTGTTGTCAATACACCTTACAGCTGCGGGTACAGTTGGGGATTTACACCCCATTCCCATGTGGCCATTTCAGGCGCTGTCCGGAATCGTGCAAAGATAGGGATATATTGTGAAAATGGTAGGCGTATCCTATCGGTACTGTCAGGTGAATTTTGTGGTTGGAAAAAAACTATTGTAGTTTCGTCGCTTCTGATTGATGTAAGCAATAATAGTTTTTTATTTCTGATTTTTATTTTATGTGACAAAAGTTGGCTAGGTTTCAAAATGAGCTTTTTCTGTTAAGTATAAAACGGGATCCCAGTGCTTAGCCGGAATCCCGTTTTTATTATGTACCTAGTCCAGACAACTTTTACTCTAGTTCCTGGAATTTTCCATTGTGTGTTCCCCAGATGATGCTGTCAAAAGCATCAACGGAACCATCCATATTGTAATCAGCTCCGTAGTTGTAATCATCAAAAAGACCATTTTGTATCTCCCAGATGATGGTATCAAACGCATCAATAGAGCCGTCTGAATTGGCATCGCCACCACACATCGTGGCCGTTGTGGGGTTGAGGAAGTAGACCGGATCTGTTCCATTCAATGGCACGGAGTTGTTCGTGAAGTTGAGGTTTGTTGCAGTGGCGGAGAGCGCAATAGGGTCGAGCGTACGGAAACCCAAATGGTTGCGGTGTCTGACTGCAACATAGTAACTGCCGGAAGGTGCACCTGAAAAGTTGACAGGTGTTATGCCATCGGTGCTGACAATATCTCCGTCTTTTTGCATGATAGCAGCCTTGGTGTAAACCGGAACAATAAATCCTGAAACATCTTTGCGCAACTCTAGAAACACCCAGTCCATTACGGCATTGTTGCCTGATACATTGAGCAAATCAGGGGAAATTGCACCTAGAAGACTATTATTGACATGTGAAAACTGTCCGCTTAAAAATTGTGAAGCGTACGGATCAGTCAATGGAAAATCGGGCAAAGTGCTGAGATAATTATCCATTGTCATCGTGCCAAGATCAAAATTGCTGAGATATGCTTTGGGTCTGATTACTGCAGAGCAAATCTGAAATTGCACCTGTACATTATCGGTGGCCGAACAACCATTTGGTCCTGTAATGGTTACGGTATAGTTTGTGGTTACAGTTGGACTTACGGATAGATTTGCTGTGTTTGCGCCATTGCTCCAGATGTAAGAGTCTATTATCTGTAAAGGATCAGTATTAATTGTATTACGGGCTTTTAGTAGTGCCGTGGTTTTGTTGCAATCTACATAAGTGTCATAGCCGGCATCTGCTATGGGAAATGTTTTGTCGTAGAAAACGACTGCCTCATCAGTGGCGATACATCCGTTTGAACCTGAAATAGTGACAGAATAGGTAGTGGTCGTCAGCGGACTCACATGCTGACTTTGTGTGGTCAAACCATTACTCCACAAGTATGAAATCCCACCACCTGCATTAAGGTTGACACTTGGATTGTTGCAATTGATAGTAAGGTCAGGACCGGCAGTTGCTCCAACAACAACTTTATCTGCTGTGACTATTATTGTTTTGATCTCCACACAGGTTCCGCTGGTGGCAGTGACTTGATAAGTTGTGGTAGTATTGGGTGAGACTAAAATGCCGGATGTCGTTGCTCCTGTGCTCCACAGGTAACTTGTTCCTCCGGTCACTGAAATAGTCGTCGTAGGGTTGAAACAATTGACGGTTGCATCCGGTGAAGCAGTCATCAGAGAAGGTTCGGTTATTGTGGCGCTTGCAGTGGTTGAACATCCATTGGCGTCAGTTATAGTGTAGAAATATGTACCTGCAGTCAGGCCTGTGGTCAGTGGCGTTATCTGGTAGGGTGTTGTACCACCTGTTACGGTGATATTTACGCTTCCGTCACTTCTGCCAGAACAACTGACATTTGTTTGTGAGAGTGCGACAGTTAATGCTGCCGGGGAGCTAATAGTTGTGCTAGAGCTCAGGATGTATCCAAACGCATCGTTTACAGTGACTGCATAAGTTCCAGCAACCACATTATTTATGCTTTGTGTCGTTGCACCATTGCTCCATAGGAATGTGTATGGAGTCAGACCACCACTTACCGATACTGAGGCTGAGCCAGTAGTCAGTCCAAAACAAAGCACATCCTGTTTGGTCATGCTTGTAATGCTCATAGGTGTAAGTGGGGCATTGAGTCCGGTTAATACATCGGGAGTACAGGCAGTCAGTTTGTCATCCACCAGTACTGCAGTTATTGGCGTAGATGTGCTGCGCCATACGAACAGAGAGGTCTGTGCAGGATTTGTTATAGTAAACTCACAGGTTACCAAATCTGTGCCCGCGGTTGTAATTGGTATCATACATGCAGACGCGACATCGTTATATGCCGTGTTGATGCTGGCGATTCCCGATGTGTAACTTGTACCGATCGTTGTAACCGCACTGAAAGCAGGGTGTGGGAATGCATCTGAAACGATGGTTAGGTTATTGAGGGCGTTTTTATTGAAATTGAAGCGAAGGTTATTGCTGCCCAGGCAGAATGGTGTTGTAGTACTCATTCTGATGGTAAATCTGAACTTATTGCCAATTACTGAGGAGTTAACGAAAGAAATATTGAACTTCTTCTCAACAACGACAACAACATCATCTTTAGCGGTACATCCGTTAGCGCCTGTAACGGTAACGCTATATATGGTTCTGTTGACCGGAGAAACTGTTGTGGAAGCGGCGGCCGTTCCATTACTCCAGATATATGATATTCCACCTGAAGCAGTTAGGATTGTACTTGCCCCGTATGCAATGGTAACATCGGCACCTGCATTTGCAGTGGGTAGAGTTAATCCATTGATTGTTACGGTTGTCTGTGCAGAACATCCGTTGGCGTCTGTTGCTTTAAATGTATAACTACCGACACCCAGGTTGAAAACAGCTGAACTCTGGAAGTTTCCAAAAGAGGTGCAGTTCAGTCCAGAGCAGTATCCAAAAGAAAACGGTGCGACACCAGTACTAGAAAGAGTGACGTCTGTTGTGGAGTTCTGACAAATTGCAGAAGGCTGCGTTGAGCTTAGTGAGATTGGCGAAGGTTCTGTGATTGTAGTATTTACTGTCGTGCTACAACCATTTGCATCTGTGATGGTAAAGGTGTAGGTCCCAGCAGATAGTCCTGTTTGCGCAGGACTGATTGTTAAAGGAGCGGTACCACCTGTAGTTGATATTGATACGCTTCCGTTATTGCCACCATTGCAGCTTACATTGGTTTTTGTAAGTGTGGCACCCAGAGTGGCAGGCTGAGTAATAGTAGTATTGATTGAAGTTGAACATCCATTTGCATCAGTAACAACGAATGTATAATTACCTGCTGACAGACCGGTTGTAGATGGTGAAATGCCGTAAGGTGAAGTGCCGCCGCTTGCTGATATATTCACACTTCCGTTCATCAATCCGGCGCAGCTTACATTTAGTTGTGTGAAGGTTGTACTCAATGCAGCAGGCGAATTTACTGTCGTGCTTGCACTTACTGATGAGCTGGATGCGTCACTGACGGTTACGCTATAGGTGCCCACAGCAAGGTTGCTGACACTCTGTGTCGTGGCGCCATTGCTCCATAAGTAGCTGTAAGGAGTCTGGCCACCGGTAGCTGAAACGGTTGCAGAGCCAGTAGCAGCACCGAAGCAAAGCACGTCCTGCTT
>CANHEE010000165.1 GCA_947459655.1 Lewinellaceae bacterium | reverse complement strand
GCAGACTAAGTTCTTTCAGCGCCTGCAGCAATATTACGACGCCACCGATTGTCATTTCTGCAATCAATTATCACCCCGCAACTTCTATTGCTTTTCCGGATGACAACAAGCTGGAATTCATCAGATTATCCAATACAGGCGTTGCCACGGTAGACCTGACCGGCTTGTATTTGGGTGGCAGCGGACTGGTCTTCCAGTTTCCTCCGGGTGCAGCATTACCGGGTGGAAAAGACCTATATCTGGCGAGTGATGTACTCGCCTTCCGACAAAAATATGGCATCACTGCTTACGGCAGTTACAGCAGAAACCTGCCCAACAGCAATTACGAAATCGTGCTTTCAGATGCATTCGGGAATACCATCGACAGGGTGCACTACTACGACGAACAACCCTGGCCCGCTGCTGATGGGAACGGCAGATTTCTACTACTGGCCGACAAGTCGCTGGACAATGCACTGGCATCGAGCTGGATTGCTTTAGGAGAAAACACCCTCTCCGGTGAGGAAGCAGCCAATGAAACCATGTTAGCCTTGTTCCCAAATCCGGTAATTGATGTACTGCAACTTAGAAGCAACCTGTCCGGCAATACAGAAATTCTCAGTGCGTGGGGTCAGATGCTCAGAAAGGAGACCCTGACAGAGGGTGAAAGCAGTATAGATGTTTCTGGATTACCTGCCGGTGTTTACTTTTTGCGGATGAGTACAGCAGAGGGCATTGCAACCCGCAATTTCATCAAAATGTAATTCATACCAAAACCGGTTTACAGTCGGCCTCGGAGAATTTCCTCCACAACACTGGGGTCGAGTAAGGTAGTTGTATCACCGAGATTTTCGGTCTCCCCTTCCGCGATTTTACGCAGGATTCTGCGCATGATTTTACCGCTTCTTGTCTTTGGCAGACCGCTTACAAACTGAATTTTATCCGGTTTTGCGATGGCGCCGATGATTCTGGATACGGTGGCTACAATGTCCTGACGGATGTGCATCTCGCTTTCCTCATGGCCGCGGAAAATCACATAAGCGTAAATGCCCTGCCCTTTGATGTCGTGGGGATAGCCCACCACGGCACTTTCAACCACGTTGCTGTGCATGTTGATGGCATTTTCCACCTCGGCAGTGCCGATGCGGTGGCCGCTCACATTCAACACATCATCCACCCTTCCGGTAATGCGGTAAAATCCGTTGCTGTCGCGCAGGCATCCGTCGCCGGTGAAATACAGGTTTTCGCAGGCCGAAAAATAGTTTGTACGACAACGTTCGTGGTCGCCCCACGTGGTTCGGATGGCCGAGGGCCATGGAAATTTGATGCAGAGATTGCCGCTGATGGTATTTTCCGGCAGTATGCCTGCCGATGCATCACCACCTGCAATGATTTCGCCTTTCTCATCAACCAACATAGGTTGGATACCCGGCAGCGGAAGGGTTGCGAAGGTCGGTTTTGCGGGCGTCACCCCTCCGAGATTGGATATCATGATGCCTCCGGTTTCGGTCTGCCACCAGGTGTCAACGATTTCGCAGCGGCCTTTTCCAACATGGTTGTGGTACCATACCCAGGCCTCCTCGTTGATGGGCTCGCCTACGGTGCCGAGAAGTCGAAGCGACGATAGATCTTTTCCTTCGAGCGGTTCTGTACCGAACGCCATTAGGCTTCGGATGGCCGTCGGTGCAGTGTAAAGGATGTTTACCCGAAATTTTTCAACTATGTCCCAGAAGCGGCTTGCATCCGGCCAGGTGGGGATACCTTCAAACATAAGCGATGTGGCACCTGCTGACAGCGGACCATACACGATGTAGCTGTGTCCGGTAATCCATCCGATATCGGCCGTGCAAAAATGCACCTCGCCCGGCCTATACTGAAAGACATTCAGAAAGGAATAGTTGGTGTATACCATATATCCCGCGCAGGAATGCACCACGCCTTTTGGTTTTCCGGTAGACCCAGAGGTATAGAGGATAAAAAGGCTGTCTTCGGCATCCATTGTTTCGGCAGGAAAATCTGTTTTCCCTTCGGCTTCGACTTTACGGATTTCATCTTCCCACCAGATGTCTCTCCCCTTTTGCATTGAGACAGCGGTTCCGGTGCGGGTCAGTACGATGACGCGTTCCACCTGCGGACAGCTCAGCAATGCCTCGTCAATGACGCTTTTCAGTGGGATGGTCTTGTTACCACGGAAGCAACCATCGGCCGTAATGACCAGCGAGCATCCGGCATCAAGGATGCGATCTGAAATGCTCTGAGCAGAAAAACCACCGAATACAACCGAATGAATGGCGCCGATGCGTGCGCAGGCGAGCACTGCAATGGCCAGTTCGGGTACCATGGGCATGTAGATGCAGATGCGGTCGCCCTTCTTAACGCCGTTGCTTTTCAGCACATGACTGAACTGGCAGACCTTATCGTTCAGTTCTTTGTAGCTCAGGATGCGGTGTTGCTCATCGGGATGATTGCTTTCCCAGATGATGGCGGGTTGATCGGGTTGAGTTTTCACCCATCTGTCGAGGCAGTTTTCCGTAATGTTGAGTTTGCCACCGGCGAACCACTCTATTTTGGGCTCAGAAAAATTCCAGTCCAGTAGACGGTCCCACTTTTTGTGCCAGACGAAATGGTCGGCGATGTCCGCCCAGAATTGCTCGGGGTTTTCAACACTTTTGTGATAGGCTTCTTGGTATTGCTTGTAAGAGGTAATCTGATATGGAACAGCCATGCTTTGCTGATTTTTTCGAAGAATATGATTTTTCAGAAGTGATCTTCGTGTAAAAATAGAAAGAGAGGGTCAGATTACGGCATTTTTTTAGTCGCGGATAATGCTGCTTGCCGGAATGAAAATCTATTTTTGCATCTAAAATCGCACGATATGAAACCAGTAAGCCTGTTCATTGCCCTTCTTTTTACGCAGCTTTGTATTGCGCAATCTTACCAGCGGATCCACCGCGACGCTATTTTAATCGATACCCACAACGACATCCTGACCAAGGCGGTTGATGAGGGGGCCATGATGGACAGGGATCTCAGTGGCAAGACCCACAGCGACCTTGGCCGATGGAAAAAGGGCGGACTGGATGTGCAGATTTTTTCGGTATTCTGCGATGGCGAGAAGCAAAACCCCTTCGCTTACGCCAACAGACAGATTGATACCCTTGAGGCCGTAATCCGTCGAAATCCCGGCAGAATAGCGATGGTCAGCGACAGCAAGTCTATGCTGAGAGCAGTGAAACAGCACAAAATAGCCGCCATGGCAGGCGTTGAAGGCGGCCACATGATTGAAAACGACCTCGATAAACTGGATTCCTTTTACCGCCGAGGTGTCCGCTACATGACACTGACCTGGAACAACTCGACCGAATGGGCGAGCAGTGCCGCCGATGAGAAAAACAAACCCGATCTGGAGCGCAAGGGACTGACAGATTTTGGTAGGCAGGTCGTAAAGCGCATGAACAAACTGGGAATGCTGGTAGACCTCAGTCATGTCGGAGAGCAAACCTTCTGGGATGCGATGGCCGCCAGCGAAAAACCACCGTTCGCGTCGCACAGCTCGGTGTATGCGCTCTGCAAACACCAGCGGAATCTCAAAGATGAGCAGATCAGAGCCATTGCCAAACGGGGTGGCGTAGTGCAAATCAATTTTTATTCCGGATTTCTGGACAACGACTACTTTGCGAAGCGCAAAGCCTTCAAGGCCAAGCACGCTGCGGAGATGGATTCACTGAAAAAATCGGGTCTGAGCGAGGAACAATACACCAGCATCATCGATGACAAATACCGCGATGAGGTGAATCGACTTCGGGCGCCGTTTTCATTGCTGATGGAGCATCTGGAGTATGTCATCAAGCTGGTCGGCGTGGATTATGTGGGTATTGGCTCTGATTTTGACGGCATTGATTCTCCCCCTTCGGGAATGGATGACGTGACTACGTATCCGCTGATTACCAAAGCGTTGCTGGAAAAGGGATACAGCAAAAAAGACATCTATAAAATACTTGGCGGCAACTTTCTGAGGGTGCTCAAAGCCAATGAAAACCACTGACCCTCAGTATGTACAACGGAGTTGATAAATACCTTGAAGACGGCTGTATGCGATGCAAATACGGCGCTACACCGCAATGCAAAGTTCACCAATGGGCACTGGAGTTGACCTTGCTCAGAAAACTG
>CANHEE010000164.1 GCA_947459655.1 Lewinellaceae bacterium | reverse complement strand
GTCAATGGCATTGATATACCACTGATGGTATATCGAGAACGAAGGCGGGGCGTGCGGTTTTCAATCGTCAAAGATGGTATTGTGAACATTCGACTGCCCATTATGCTCACACCCAACCAAGAGGCTGAGCAATTCGGGAGGCTCAAAGAGTGGCTATCAAATGTAATTCACAAGAAAAGCAGCATTGTCAACCGATTTGTTAAAAAAGAATACAAAAGCGGAGATGAGGTGAGGGTAGGCTCACGAACCTACTATCTTGAAATGAGTTTCGAGGACAGAAAAAGCCATTCCGCAAAGCTGAGCAAGGGAACTGTTTTTTTTAACCTTGCCGCAGGAGATTCAGATGAGGGTCGTCAAAAGGCGATACGCCAGCTGCTCAGTAAAATTGTAGCCAATGACTTTCTTCCCGAAATCAGCAGAAGAACACACGAAATCAATCATTTACACTTCAGGAAGGAAATCAAGAGCATAACCTTCAAGTACAACCACTCCAACTGGGGCAGTTGCTCCAGAACCGGAAACATAAATTTTTCCACGCGACTGATGTTTGCCCCGGATGATGTCATTGACTATGTCATTGTCCACGAATTGTCACACCTCGTAGAGATGAATCATTCGGCCAGATTCTGGAAAATCGTCGAAGATATCATGCCCGATTATATGGAAAAGGAAAAGTGGCTAAGCGCCAATTCATCACTATGTGACTTTTAAACCCTACAAGACGGTATCTAGCCATTGTGGAACACGCTCCTCAGCCCAGGAAAAGCCTTTGTCGTTGTAAGGGTAAAATCCTACATGACCTCCGAACCGGGGCGTTTCGAGCCAGAAATTATCCTGTGACTTTGCCATTTCCACAGGAGAACACAGCGGGCCAAGCAATGGGTCGTTCTGCGCATTGCAAATTAAAAAAGGCACTTTTATTTCAGTCAAAACATTGATGGCAGAGGCTTTTTCATAAAATTCAGCCGCATTTGATAGACCGTTCATTGGCGCTGAATACCACTCGTCAAAATCCGACCAAACTTTTATTGCACTCAGCTTGCCGGCATCCAACTCTCCGGGAAACTGATTTGCCTTGAATGAAATTTTTTGTGAAAGCTGTTTTAGGAATCTTTTCTTGTAAATCCGGTTTTCAGGTTCTTCCAGTCTGTTTACACTGGTTTGAAGGTGTGTAGGCATCGAAAAGCCAATGGCTGCTTTGATGGCTGGATTGACATTTTTGTGCCTTCCAAGATAGTTCAGCGAGATAGCTCCACCCATGCTGAATCCAATCAGGACAATGCTGTCGTATTGGTTTTTCAGTGCTGCATGCGCTGTTACAGTGGCAATATCCTCTATGTCCGCATGTGAATAGAGCCTGATTGTTCGGTTCATTTCTCCACTGCAGGAGCGACAATTCCAGGATAGTACATCCCAGCCCGTTTCGCTCATTTTTTTTGCCATGCCGGCACAATAGGGTCTCCTGCTGCTTCCCTCCAAACCATGGGTGATGATTGCCAATTGTTTGTTTTGGCCAAAAAGCCAGTCAAGGTCCAGAAAGTCTCCGTCTTGAAGTTCAAGTCTTTCCCGTTGCCAGCCGAGGTCTTTGATTTTTCTGAAAAGAGAGGGATAAATGGTTTCAAAATGACCGTTTGGTAAATACCAGGCGGGTTTGTAAACAGATTCTGTGATGTGGGGCATTGCTGTTTTTCAGCGCTAATCAGCTCTGGTATTTTTTTAATTCAAGAATTGGAATGATAATGGACACCCTGGTACCTGCTGCAAGACCGTTTTCAAATTTGATAAGGTCCTCGGTTCTGATAAACTCCAGTTCAGACTGATTTAGGTCCTCATGGATGAACTTGAGTCGCTCCTCTGTAATGGCAGTTCCCATTGAGCGGTGTTTTTTGAGCTGACTTATGGCTGCTTTTCTCTCCATGGCAACTTTTCTGCCCACGCCATTGTCCTCAATAACGCATATAATATTGTCGTCATCATACAATTTGAAGCTTATGGACAATTCACCACCCACGATAGATTTGAGTCCATGCTCAATTGCATTTTCAACGTATGGCTGAATGATCATGCTGGGAACACCCATAATATCTGGTTCAAGCTCTTCATCCACGGTGATATGATAGTCCAGTTTGGAATTAAAGCGCAATTTCTGGTTGAGTTCTATATAGTTGTTGAGAAATTCTATTTCGCTTTCGAGGCTGATGATTTCGCGGTCAGAGTGCTCTAGGCTATCTCGCATCAGTCCGGCAAAGCAGGAAAGGTTATCTGATGCCACATCAATGTTGCCGGCATTCACTTCAGATTGGATTGCGTTGAGCAAATTGAACATGAAGTGCGGATTCATTTGCGCACGCAAAGCCCGGTGTTGCAACTGGACAGCTTTCATCTTTTCAATTTTGGCCTCATTGCGACTTTTTTCGATATCCCTGATCATGGAAAGTCTGCCCACTTCTTCTTCTTTGGTCTTGTATAGGTGGTATTCCAGCGCTGTTTGTGACTTCTTAAGGTACTTATATGCCTTTTCAAAATGGCCCTCTTTGCTGTAGTGATCTGCGAGATTGGCACTGACATTGCGAATCTGCAGTTGGTTTTTCGACTTTTCTGCGTAAGAAAGCGATTTTCTGAGATGTTTTTCTTTCTTATTATCCTTATCAATCAGGGAGTACAGTTCTGCAAGGTAGTTTTCTACTGAGGAAAGGTTAAAAAAGTCCTGGGCGTTGTTTTGCAGAAATAACTCTCTGGACAGATTCAGTTCCTCAACAGCCTTCTCGTATTTTCCGCGTGTGATGCTGCACTTGCCCAGATTTGAATAGGCGATTGCGCGCGCAAGCAAACTGCTGTCCTCTTCAAATTCGATAGATCTGTTAAAGTAGTTTTCTGCAGACGCGATATCGTGGAGACCCATGAATGCGCTTCCTATATTCACGTAATGGTGAGAAATCCTGGAGCTGATGCCATAATCTTCGCACAATTCCAGTGCCTTCAGGTAATGTCTGATGGCGCTGGAATAGTCTCCCTGCATATAATACATCCGCCCACGGCCGGTTTCGATAAATATTAGGAAATTGATGGCTTTTAACGGCAGTACACTTTCAAATAACTCAAAAATATCCTCTGCTTCTGAAAAAAGCTCAACTGCCATTGTAAAGTTTCCCTCTTCAAGGTAAAAGTAGGCGAGCCGGAAATGAAAATAGCCATTCAAAAGCGCATCAGGATGGCGATCCAGCAATTTGGAGGCCAGATTGAGGTATTTGCCGGCTTTGATAAAATCATTCTGGTTGGAATATACTGCGGCAATATTGAGGTACAGGTCGATTTTTCTGTTGCTGCTACCCTTGTCCTCCAACAGTTCAATGGCTTCGAGAAATAGTCTTTCTGATTTTTCAAAATCGTACTCTAAATTGGCCAGGAGTGCAAGATTACTGAGGTAGTCAACTTCAAAATGAACATCCTGAACATGCGAGAGCAACTGCTCCTGCATCCCGATGTATTGCCTGGCTTTCTTGATATCGGTATAAATATAGTATTCTATGAGATTCTGCAGTATTTCAAATCGCTCCCCTGGGACATTGTCATCCGATAGTTGTTCTTCAGCATTAAGTATCTTTTGCGTGAATTCTGCAGCAGTTGCTTTCATCGTGCTAAAGTAGGAAATTAATTAAAAATAGGCTAAAAATACATATAAAAGAGAAAGGCTATCCTGCTGACGCAGAATAGCCTTCCCTAATAGAAACATGAAAATCTATGGTTGAGCTGTGTTGCCAGACGATGGAAATCCCAGCCAGTTGTACCTGGTCTTCCTGGGGTTGTAAGTTGATTTTTTCCCTCCGTTGATGGTCAAAGCTTCTTTTTCGCCAAGGACTCTTATGTCTCTACCGTTCCGAATTTCGCTGAGCGATTTTCTGGAGTTTCTGATACTTGAGAAAAACATACTTTAAAAAATTAGCTTGTGTTAAAGTCAGGTTCTGTAATTAAGGATGCGGAATTTACAAGCCCCTGATTATTTCGTAGTAACAAAGGTATATATATTCAAATTTTTCTGCAAGTATTGTATACGAAATTTTTCATCCACATGCATTTTTTGAAAAAAATCTATCGGTGTAAATATATATAGAAATAAACAAATGTGTAAATAATTGATAATAAGTATTAAAGGTATTTATTTGTAAAAATATATGTAATTTATTTTTTTTCAATAAGTTGAGGCTCGTCCTGCCTAAGACATGAAAATTGT
>CANHEE010000163.1 GCA_947459655.1 Lewinellaceae bacterium | reverse complement strand
GTGACCAGTATGGATGCTGATCACCTGGATATATATGGTAATGATGATGAAATAAAAAAATCCTTCAATCTTTTCGCCAATCTGACCTGCCCCGGTGGGATTGTTTTTACCCGTAAAACGCTTCCACTGCGTGTTGAATCATCGGGAGTAAGGACTCTTTACTATGGCGTTGAAGAAGGCGAATTCAATTCAACAAACCTTCGCTATGAAGGCGGGTACTCAGTTTTTGATTTTGCGGGTCCGAAGGGCAATATATCGGCACTGCAGTTTACGACCCCAGGCCGGCACAATGTTGAAAATGCCACTGTAGCCATTGCCATTGCGCAGACGCTCGGTGTCAGTGAGCCATTGCTAAGAGAGGGCCTTCGTACGTTCAAGGGAATCAAGCGCCGCTTTGAATTTCTTCACAAAAGTCAAGATAAAGTTTACATAGATGATTACGCTCACCATCCAACTGAACTGAATGCGACCATTCGCTCGGCCAAAATGCTTTTCCCCGGAAAAAAAATTCTGGGTGTTTTTCAGCCACATTTGTACACACGCACTCGTGATTTTCAGGATGGATTTGCCTCAGCACTTGATGAACTTGATGAAATTTTACTGATGGATATTTACCCTGCACGAGAATTGCCTATAGAAGGAGTCAGTTCTGACAGTATCTTTACCCGAATGAAAAATCCTGCGAAGCAAAAAGTCAGCCGGGAAAATGTACTTAAAAAAATAGCTGCTGCTGATTTTGATGTGATACTTACGCTCGGGGCAGGGGATATAGATCAGCTAAGGGAGCCGTTGGCTTTAATGTTTTCAAAAAAATAATTTGAAATTGAAAATAAGCGGAAAATACATCAGAATGGCTTGGGTTGCCTTCATCGCACTGACGGTGATTGGTCTGGTTGTGACCATATCACACAAGAAAGCCAATGAGATTTCTGCGCTGAAGGTGGAAATTACCAATGTGGACGATAGGGAGAAAATCGTGAATGAAAAGCACATTGAGGAGATTATATACAAACAACTACACTCAAGTCTCGTTGGTACGTCCCTCAAAGACCTTGATATTTCAGCAATCGAAAGGGTGGTTAGGGCTGATCCATATGTAGGTGAAGCTGATGTATATCTTGACATCGAGAATAGGCTGATAGTTAACATCAGGCAAAGAGAACCGGTGCTGAGAATAAAAGACCTCAAGGGGCAGGATTATTATCTTGATCAGAGCGGACATTTTTTCTCTTGGACAAAGAATTACACGCCCAGAGTTATGGTAGCAACAGGAAATATCCCGCCCTACCAGGAGAACTTCATGGAGATGGAAAAGTCATTGCTGAAAGATCTTTTTCAAATCAACAATTTTCTTGTGAAGGATAAATTCTGGTCACGAATGATTCAGCAGATTCACGTCAACAACTACGGTGAATTCATTTTGGTGCCAGATATCGGACCGCACAAAATATTGTTGGGAGACGCTAATGACCTGCAGGAGAAATTCAGTAAACTGGAAGTTTTTTATCGCGAGGGACTCACATACATGGGGTGGAACGCATATGATATTCTTGATATACGATTTAAAAATCAGGTTGTAGGCAGAAGAATTTGAATATTTAATCAAAAACATTATCTTTGTCCAAACAGTTAACATCTTTTACACTTTTTGCAGATGTAAATAATTGATATACTGATAATTAGGTCAATTTTTTACTTTACTGGTTACCTGTTTTTCAAACTTGAGTTAACCCAAATACCGATTGAATTTTACATTTAAAAAGCAGAATCAGACTACAGTGTCAGATAATGCTTTTCGGTATTAAACATTTTTCAGAATAGAACAATTTCTTATCTATCAAGTATGCAAGACTACATCAAATACCAACCTAAAGACATTGTTGCCGCTATCGATATTGGGACAACCAAAGTATGTGCGATGGTAGGCGTAAAAAACTCACACGGTAAAATGGAAATCCTTGGCATCGGAAAAGTTGAATCCGAGGGAGTGATGCGTGGAGTCGTGACCAATATTGAAAAGACCATTAATGCCATAAAGGAAGCTGTCAGTATCGCAGAGCAGGGAATAGGATGCAATATTGTGGCCGCACATGTAGGCATTGCGGGCCAACACATTAAAAGTCTGCAACACCGTGGTATACTGATGCGTGACAACACGCACACGGAAATCAGTCAAAGAGATATCGATAAACTTATCTCAGACATGTACAAACTGGTATTGCCTCCGGGAGACAAAATCATACATGTAATTCCGCAGGAATACGCCGTGGATAACGAGCAGGGTATTACAGACCCAATAGGAATGTCAGGCGTTCGTCTTGAAGCGAACTTCCACATCATTACAGGTCAGATTACCGCCTCCAACAACATACACCGTTGCGTGGAGCGTTGTAACCTTAAAGTGGTCAATATGACCCTCGAGCCGATTGCCTCTGCTATGGCAGTTTTGTCTGATGAAGAAAAAGAGGCCGGTGTAGCTTTGGTTGATATTGGTGGCGGAACAACTGACATTACCATTTTCCATGAAGGAATTATCCGCCATACTGCGGTAATTCCGTTTGGCGGAAATGTCATTACCAAAGATATCAAGGAAGGCTGTACAGTAATGCAGCACCAAGCCGAGAAATTAAAAGTAAAGTTTGGTTCTGCACTTGCTGAAGAAGTTTTTGACAATCGCATCATCACCATACAAGGACTGAACAACCGAGAGCCGAAGGAGATTTCAGAAAAGAACCTTGCGCTAATCATTCAGGCACGTATGGAGGAAATCCTCGATTATGTATTGTGGGAAATTCGCCGTTCCGGTTTTGAAAGAAAACTGATCGGTGGTATTGTACTTACCGGAGGTGGGTCGCTACTGCGTGATCTGGACAAATTGTGTGAATACCATACAGGCATGATCACCAGAATCGGTATTCCAGTTGAGCACCTTGCGCATGGGTACGACGAGCAGGTCTGCAGTCCTATTTATGCGACTGGTATTGGTTTAATGATGAAGGCCGCGGAACAACAGCAGACCAACCCTGAAAGATATGTTGAAACGCAGGCTGCCCCTGCTCCAAAGGAAGTAAAGGCAGAAACCGAAAAGGAAGAAGTAGTTGTAGAGAGCGAGTCTGAAGTAGGAGAGAAGAAAAATAGCTGGCTTGAAAGTATGTTCAGAAAAACCAAAGATTGGTTTGAACAGGAGCCGGATAAAGACTTTTAAATATAAAAATATAGCATACGAATAATAAAAATATTAAAAAAAGTTTGCATATATAGTTAATGATTTCTTATTTTTGTTTCAACGTTTTAAATGGTATGCATAATGTGAGGGAAACGCGGTGCATTCAAGCAATTTAAAACTGAGAACTAAGATTTCTGCAGGCAGTAAAAATGTGAAAAAGATCCATTTGATTTCCTGCAGGGCAACAAAAAAAATTAACACAAACGTGCTATTTAGCTCTCTCATCCTGGGTTAAATATGCTATTAACAACTGACTTATGTTTCATTTCGATTTACCAACTTCTGATGCAAATAGCATCATCAAGGTTATCGGAGTTGGAGGCGGGGGAAGCAATGCTGTAAATCACATGTTCCAGCAAGGAATTGTTGGAGTAGATTTTATGGTCTGTAACACAGATCAGCAGGCATTGGAAAAGAGCAACATCCCGCTCAAAATTCAACTCGGACCTAATCTCACCCAAGGCCTTGGTGCCGGTTCAACACCTGAAAAAGGCAAGCAGGCTTGTCTGGAATCACTCGAAGATTTAAAGCATCATCTCTCTGACGGAACCCGAATGGTATTTGTCGCTGCCGGTATGGGTGGTGGTACGGGAACCGGAGCTGCTCCCATTATTGCCAAATTGGCTAAAGAGATGGGAATCCTCACGGTAGGTATTGTTACCACTCCATTTGGTTTTGAGGGCAGAAAAAGAATCAATCAGGGTTTTGACGGAATTGAGGAATTGCGTCGCAATGTGGATACACTTATTATTGTCTCCAACGACAAACTAAGAGAAATACACGGAAACCTTTCCATTTCAAATGCTTTCAGTCAGGCTGATAATGTACTCGCAACCGCAGCAAAAGCAATTTCAGAAATCATCACTGTGCCAGGATATGTAAATGTCGATTTTGCGGACGTGGATACCGTGATGAGAAATTCGGGAGTAGCCATAATGGGTACAGCGTCAGCAGACGGAGAAGACAGGGCAATTCGTGCTGTAGACGAAGCATTGAATTCACCGCTTCTGGAAGACAATAACATCGCAGGAGCAAGAAATATTCTGGTCAATATCTCTTATGGTAAAAAAGAGGCCACTATGGATGAAATCTTTGCCATTACCGGATTTGTACAGGAAGAGGCTGGCGATGCTGAATTGAT
>CANHEE010000162.1 GCA_947459655.1 Lewinellaceae bacterium | reverse complement strand
TCGCTGAACCTGATTTGCCGGGTCTTGGAGAAATGATACAATAGCGAAAAAACGCGGTCCGCGGTGTAAAAAAACATCCAGAACGAAAAGTAAATCGCACTGTTTTTCAGCGTCTGCCTCATCTGCTGTCTTTATGGCAATCGCCCCTTAGAGCGGTATGTTACCGTGTTTCTTTTTGGGCAGCTTCCTGGATTTGTTCTCCAGCATCGCAAAGGCCTTGATCAGCTTGCGCCTTGTTTCACGCGGATGGATTACCTCATCGATGAAACCACGGGCCGCCGCCTTGTAAGGATTGGCAAAATTGGCGTTGTACTCGGCTTCTTTTTCTGCCAGCTTGGCTGCCGGATCTGCCGCAGCGTCTATTTCGCGTTTGAAGATGATTTCCGCGGCTCCCTTTGCGCCCATCACGGCGATTTCGGCCGTCGGCCAGGCATAGTTCATATCGGCGCCGATGTGCTTGGAGTTCATCACGTCATACGCGCCACCATACGCTTTTCTCGTAATGACGGTAATTCTCGGAACCGTCGCCTCACAGAATGCGTAGAGCAGTTTCGCCCCATTGGTGATGATACCGTTCCACTCCTGATCCGTTCCCGGAAGGAAGCCGGGTACATCTTCCAGTACCAGCAAAGGGATGTTGAAACAGTCGCAGAAACGCACGAAACGCGCGCCTTTGCGCGAGGCATTCACATCCAATACGCCGGCCAGACTCGCAGGCTGGTTGGCAACGATGCCGATGCTTTTTCCCGCCAGACGGGCAAAACCCACTACGATATTTTCTGCATACTGCTCTTGAATTTCAAAGAAAGAGGCCTCATCCACAATCTGCTGAATCACCTCGCGCATATCGTATGGCTGGTTCGGACTGGCCGGAATCAGGTGGTGAAGGTCTTCGCAGTATTCTTCTCCTACCGTGTAAGGCAGATCGGGCGCCTTGTCCTCACAATTTTGAGGAATATAACTCAACAGCTGCTTCAGCTTATAGATGCAATCGAGGTCATTGGAGGCAATCAGGTGTGTGACACCCGATTTGCTAAAGTGCGTCGCCGCACCGCCCAGCTCCTCAGAGGTGACCGTCTCGTTGGTGACCGTCTTAACCACATTCGGCCCGGTCACAAACATATAGGAACTGTTTTCTACCATGATGGTAAAGTCCGTGATGGCCGGACTGTACACCGCACCGCCCGCGCAGGGACCCATGATGGCCGAAATCTGCGGCACCACGCCCGATGCCAGCGTGTTGCGGTAAAAGATATCCGCATAGCCGCCAAGCGACTGCACGCCTTCCTGAATCCTTGCACCGCCCGAGTCGTTCAGACCGATGACCGGAGCACCGTTGTTCATGGCAAGCTCCATAATCTTACAGATTTTCTCGGCATGGGTCTCGGAAAGCGAGCCACCAAAAACGGTAAAATCCTGTGCAAAAACAAAGACCAGTCTGCCGTTGACAGTGCCGTAGCCTGTCACCACCCCGTCACCGAGGTATTGCTGGCTTTGCATGTCGAAATCGGTGCAGCGGTGCTGTACCAACATCCCGATTTCCTCGAAACTGTTGTCGTCCAGAAAAAAGTGAATGCGCTCGCGAGCGGTCAATTTGCGTTTGGCATGTTGCGCATCGATACGCTTCTGTCCGCCACCGGCTTTCGCCTCTTCGATTTTCCGATTCAGTATTTCCAGTTGCTTTTGCATATTCTTATCTGAAGGTTTGTTGCTGAAATGTATTGGAGGGCAAAGATAAAATTTTTACAAGCTATTCTGTTAATAAAACAAAAAAACACGGCGTGCGCAATGCGACTACATCAGCTTTTGCCAACCAGCTTTTTCAACCCCCTCAACTCGGAAAAAACAAGAATTGCCGCGTAGGCCACCAGAATAAGCGTGTTCAGCCCCAGCTTCAGCGCAAGGTTGTCGATTTTCTCAGTGGTGTACAATGTGATGAAGTAAACAAGCAGGGCAGAACCCAGCAGCAACATGATTTTTCCGACATCATAAGGGACGGGATAGTGCCGCCTTCCCTGCACATAGCTAATGACCACCATCGATGCATAGCAGAGCAAGGTCGCCCATGCTGATCCCATGTAGCCGAAATGCGGGATTAGCAGGTAGTTCAATACCAGTGTAGTCAATGCCCCGGCGATGGCCACGTAGGCGCCCATCCTGTTTTTTGCGGTGAGCTTGTACCACACCGAGAGGTTGTAATAAATACCCAGACAGATGTTGGCAAACAGCAGCACCGGAACCACCTTCAGTCCCTGCCAGTACGCCTCTTTTCTGATGAAATATTTCAGAATGTCGAGGTACAGCAGCACGAACAGAAACAGCACTGTGCATACCATCACAAAGTAGTTCATGATGCGGGCATAAATCAGCGTCGCATTTTCCTTTTTCATGTGCGAGAAAAAGAAGGGTTCGGCCGCAAAGCGGAAAGCCTGTATAAACAGCGTTATCAGAATCGCGAGCTTGTAGTTGGCGCTGTACACACCAATCTGGTACTCGGCATCGGCCTGGTTGGGTATCATTTCCTTCAGCAATATGCGGTCAATGGTCTCGTTCACCATTCCCGCCAGCCCCATGAAGATGATCGGGAAAGCGTAGGCAAACATACCTGCCCAGAGCTTCGGGTCAAAACCCAGGCGCACCATTGCGATTTCGCGTGCAAAAAAGGGCAGTATCACCACGCTGGCCAGCAGATTGGCGAGAAACATGTACGAAATGCTCGTATAGCCCATGATTTTGTAGAAAAACAGGTTCAGACCGATGTAGGCGATGATGTTCAGCAGGCGCAGCGAAACAAATTTTACCGCCTTGCCCTGCTGCCTGAGCCAGGCAAATGGCAGTACGGCAATACCATCGGCAGCGAGGATGACCCCCAGGTACACAAACAGGTTTTCCCTGCCCTCGTTGTGGGTCCACAACGCCAGCGGATGAGCGGCGGCAGCCATCAGGCCGCCAAACAGAACCGAACTGCCCAACAGCGAAAGCATGGCCGTACTGAACACCTTGTCCTGCCGCGCTTCGGTCTGCGCATAGCGGAAAAAAGCCGTCTCCATACCATAGGAAAACAGCACCGCCAGAAAAGAGGCGTAGGCATAAAAAAGCGTGGACACCCCGTATTCTCCCGGACCGAAAATTCCGGTGTACAGCGGCACCAGCAGGTAACTCAAAAACCGGCCAACTATACTGCTCAGGCCATAAATGGCGGTTTCTCCGGCGAGTTTCTTGAAAATGGACATAGGCAAGGGCAACTTTCAGAGCAAAGGTAACCAACAGCGGGCAACCCTGCGCAAAAAGCAACTCACAATGATAACAAAAGTTGATTGAAGTAAAAAGAAAATGTGCTGTGCGGCACGAAGGGAGAGTGTTAAAAATGAAATTTATTTGTCGAATTTTTGCAATTATCCTACTGCGTTTCTATCTTGTGCTGCATTTCATCAGCGCATAGAAAAACACAAACAATTCAACAATGACAGATGGTTTTTACTGCCCATTGTTGTAACATCAAAAGCAACACAGACGAAAATGAAAAATCTGATTTTAACAGCCCTGGCATTCCTCGCACTGGCCGCCAATACTACATTGAGTACTTGCAATCAGCCCACTCATAGAGATTTTATTATGTTGCCCAATAGCTCCGACGAATGTTGAAGTCCTAAAAATGATAATCTTTGGCAAGGGGTAAATGGGGTAAAAACCCTTGTCCACGTGGTTATCGAATTCCTAATAGTGCAGAACTTGATGCTGAATTGTACAGTTGGAGAGGCAGCCTAAACTTTACTGGAGCATTTTCCTCTCCTTCAAAAATGCCATTAGCAGTTTGACGACACAATTGTGGCATTGTGGAAAATGGGGGTACAAACGGAAACTTTTGGAGCGATAATGTAAGTGATATGTACCCTAAAATCTATATCTTAGCAGCGTTAGTGGAATTTGAAATAACAGGAGAATATCCGGCTTCTCCGTCCGCTGCATAAAAGACTAATCAGTTGGGCGCAATATCCAAAAGCGTTCAATGCTACATATAAACATAGAAAAACAATACACCGGGGCTTGTGTCATATCGTTGGCGCAGGCCTCCTCTTTTTTAATGCCGGAAAAATATTTGCAAAACAGAATTAAATGTAGTTTCTTGCATTGTACAACATTTTTGAAACGGTTGGAAAGTAGGTGAGCCAATGAGCTTTCCCTTTCCCCCTCAGCCCACATACTCCGCCCGCTCTTTTTTCGTTATAACCCAAATACCCAACCATGCGAATACTCGCCCTCTGTACGATGCTGCTATGCGCGCTCACAGCCCGCACACAAAATACCGGCTACACCACCTACAAAACCGCCACTGGTAAGGCGAAATCCAACTTCGAAAAAGGTCGGGAACTCGCCAGGATGGCCAACTTCCCCGATGCACTCCGCAAACTGGACGATGCCATCAAGGCCGACCCCACATTCATTGATGCCTGG
>CANHEE010000161.1 GCA_947459655.1 Lewinellaceae bacterium | reverse complement strand
GAAGAGCCTCTTAAAGTTCCTATTGAAAACTTAATTTTTGACCTGCATTCATATACTCACTTCTCATTCTCCCAGTGTTAATAATTTACTTTGATTTATTTATGTAAATACCGTGCATTTCATTTCTTATCTCAGACTCATTCTATTCAATCAACTTTCCTATATTTCTCAAGTGGAATGATTAAATGTCAATCTTTGGGTCTATTTGAACATAGTCTTCCTTCACTTTCATCACCTATCCTGCAACATCTATTTTGCCTTAAACTTTATTATTTGTGTCAATTCTCAAAAATATTGTCGAGTTAACTCTGTATTTTATGTTTTTTGATTTTGTCTTAGTTTTATGTTTAAATCAGTCATTGATAAACAAGGATTTCATTTCAGTGGAATCTTCCGGTTTCATTTTACCGCTGAGTATTAATCTGACCTCTCTTCTTCTTGCAGCACCTGAAAACATTTTCTCTTCTTCTGCGGTCAGCGGAATGAGTTTTGGAACCGGAATGGGTTTTCGCTCAATGTCGTCCAAAGCAACGAATGTGAAAAATGCGTGGTTGCATTTTCTGGGGTTTCCCCCTTTTATGTCAGCTGCAAAAACTTCAACATATATTTCTATGGAAGTGTTGAATGCCCGTGTAACTTTCGCTTCTAGTGTTATCACATCTCCAAGCAGGATCGGTTTGTCAAACGAAACATTGTCAACCGATGCGGTAACCACGTGTGCTTCACAGTGTTTGCCGGCACAAACAGCTGCAACAATGTCCATCCAGCGCATGAGATAACCACCCATGAGATTACCCAGCGGATTGGTATCGTTGGGCATAATCATTTCCGTCATCGTAGTAGACGATTCACTGACTTTTTTAGCTCTCATTGTTTTGTTTTATGATTTCTATTATTGGTGAAATCAAAGATTATTTTCCTTTTTTCAACTTCGCGTAATTCTCATAAAAATATGGAATGGTCTCGATTCCCTTGTAGAAATTAAAAACGCCATAATGCTCATTCGGAGAATGTATATCGTCGCTGTTGAGCCCAAAGCCCATCAGGATTGAGTCTACGTTTAGCACGTCCTTGAATAGTGATACAATCGGAATGTACCCCCCCTCTCTCTTCGGAATTGGGTCTTTACCAAATGTTTTGGCCATCGCGAGATGCGCCGCACGGTATTCAGGTGTATTGGTAGGTGTAACACCAGGTTCTCCTCCATGGTGAGGAGTCACTTTCACTTTTACGGATTTAGGTGCCAGCGATACAAAATGTTTTTCAAATAGTTCATAAATTTTCTCGCTTCTCATATAAGGTACTAGGCGCATCGAAATTTTTGCGTAAGCTTTTGAAGGCAATACGGTCTTTGATCCCGCACCGGTATATCCACCCCAGATGCCATTGACGTCAAGGCTTGGACGAATCGATGTTCTTTCGTTTGTGCTATATCCCTTTTCACCCTGCTCTTTGGCAATTCCCAGATCTTTCTTGAATTTGCTCAAATTGAAAGGTGCCTTTGCCATCTCTGTTCTCGCCTCAGTTGTTTCTTCTAGGACATCATCGTAAAATCCCTTGATGGTGATTCTTCCGTTTTTATCTTGTAGTTTGGCAATCATCTGACACAGTACATTGATAGGGTTAGCTACTCCGCCTCCGTATACGCCAGAATGCAAATCGCGATTCGGTCCCGTTACTTCAACTTCCATGTATGCAAGCCCTCTAACACCGGAGGTAATAGATGGTGTTTTATTGTCAATGATGGAGGTGTCGGAGCACAAAACTACATCGCAGGCAAGTTTCTTTTTGTTGGCTTCAACCCATGGTCGGAAACTAGGGGAACCCACTTCTTCTTCTCCTTCAATGACAAATTTAACGTTACACGGCAAGTTATTGTTTTTAACCATTGCTTCAAAGGCAGCAATATGCATAAATGTCTGCCCTTTATCATCACATGAGCCTCTGGCAAATATGGCACCCATCGGGTGCGTTTTGGTCTTCTTAATTTTAGGTTCGAATGGGGGCGAATCCCAAAGGTTGAGGGGATCGGCAGGTTGAACATCGTAATGTCCGTAGACAAGCACGGTTGGAAGCGTCTTGTCAATTGTTTTCTCTGCGTAAACAATCGGATGGAGAGGAGTTTCATGAATTTCAGCAAAATCTACGCCGGCATCAATCAGTTTTGATTTTACATGTTCCGCTGTTTTTCTTACTTCAGGTGCAAATGATGGGTCTGCACTTACCGATGGAATCCTCAGCAAATCCATCAATTCATTCAGATAGCGCTTTTTATTGGATTCAATATAGTGTTGTACGGTTTGCATGGTGTGTGATATTTAATTTTTTATAAACTTTTAAATGTTTTGCGGGTGTACTAATTCCAAAGACTTACCGGATAAATGCCTTTAGTCAGTAAAGCTTTGAAGGCCTCTTGAACTTTGGCCTTATCTTCCTTGTAGGTTACACCATACCATTGGTCATCTGACAGCAGAACACTGACTTCAGCGCAGTTCTCATCTATCAGCTCAGCAACGGCGGTGGGAATGTAGAATTCAGATTTTGGGTTATGAGCATTCTGTTCTAGAAATTTGTGAAATTTCTGTCTCAATGAATTAAAAACAGACGGATGAAATCCCCAGTAGTTCATGGATACGACTGCATTGGCCGAAAGTAGATGCTGGGTATCATCGCCTTCCTGGAAGATGATGTTTCGGTCATCCCTTCTTTTGATGTTCGTACGCTCAGTAACCGACCTCAACATATTCTCATGGCTAACAGTACAGACTCCCCTGGATACCGAACCGTTTTCGGAGAGGGTATTTTCCAATGTGTAGCCGACCATACAAAAATGGTCCGGCGCAGCGTTGTTTGTTAGGAATTCAGCCATCTTGTAGAAGGCGTCACAGCCGTAGTAGTCGTCCGCATTGATCGCTGCAAAAGGCTCATTTATGCGCGCAGCGCCCATTAGGATGGCATGGCCGGTCCCCCAGGGTTTGCTTCGGTCCCCAATTGAAAAGCCATCCGTTTCTGCATTGATATCCTGGTAAACATATGCGATTTTTATTTGGTCGCCGAATTTGTCCTCAAAACCTATGTCTTTAAAGGCTTCTTCTATTTCTCTTCTGATTACAAAAACGACTTTGCCGAATCCGGCGCGGATGGCGTCATAAATAGAATACTCTAGAATTATTTCTCCGGAGGGCCCGACACTGTCTATCTGCTTTATTCCCCCATATCTGCTTCCCATTCCGGCAGCCAAAATCAACAGTGTTGGTTTCATGAAAAAAATGTATAATTTTGTGAGTAATAATATCAGCACGTTGAGCTTCCGCAAAAGTAACACTTAAATTCAAAAGCATAAGTTTATAAGCGGATATTATTCGCCATACTGATGGCATTCAAATGTAGGTTCAAGTCATCTGCGATCCTTTATACAGCCACATTTTCTGCAGATCTTATTAAACGAGACAAATATGAATAACCAATCGGAAAAATCAACCAATTACCGCGGTGCCCTGATTATAATGGCCATCCTCTATTTTGTTTTTGGATTTGTAACTTGGCTTAACGGGACACTGATTCCGTTTTTGAAGCTGACCTGCAATCTGAATACGGATGCCAAAGCATTTTTAGTCACTTTCGCCTTTTTTATAGCCTATTTCGTGCTTGCACTCCCCTCTTCCTGGATACTTGAAAAAACAGGTTTTAAAAATGGAATGTCGCTTGGATTGGCAACTATGGCTGTGGGGGCATTGATTTTTATTCCAGCTGCAGAGTTGAGAAGTTACAATATGTTCCTCTGTGGACTTTTTGTTCAGGGAATGGGGCTCGCACTTTTGCAGACAGCAGTTAATCCCTATGTCTCGATTTTGGGTCCGAATGAATCAGCAGCCACGCGGATAAGCCTAATGGGAATTTTCAACAAGTTGGCCGGAATTGCCGCGCCATTGATTTTCGGACACTTGCTGCTGGGTAACGCAACAGAAATATCCAAACTTGTGGAGTCAACTGCAGATATTGTTGAAAAAGATGAATTACTTGTTGAGCTTTCCGGACGAGTGGTTATGCCTTATGTAGTGATTACATCTGTACTGCTTTTATTGGCTTTTGCACTTCGTTTTGTTCATTTGCCTGAAATTCAGGGTTCTGATCATGACTCAACTACTCAAACTCAACTCGCCAAAACGAGTATTTTTCAGTTTCCACATGTATTTCTTGGTGCATTGGCCATCTTCTTTTATGTCGGGGCAGAGGTCATGGCGGGTGATTTGATTGGAAGTTACGGAAAGAATCTCGGTTTTGAGCTGGATCAGACGAAATACTTCACGACACTTACTTTAAGTGGTATGTTATTGGGGTACTTGCTAAGCCTTTTAATAATACCGAAATATGTCAGGCAGGAAGTATGGCTAAATATCTCTTCGATTCTTGGCATAGTCCTGACAATTTCAGCTTATTTTTCTTCAGGTTTCGTGGCAATTACTT
>CANHEE010000160.1 GCA_947459655.1 Lewinellaceae bacterium | reverse complement strand
TCAGCGCAACATTCACGCAAACAAACGTCAGTTGTACGGGTGGAAATGACGGATATGTCGCCATTTCACCATCCGGTGGAACAGCGCCATATACCATCAGTCCCGCACAAACCGGACTCATAGCAGGTAACTATACTTTCACCATAACAGATGCAAAGGGTTGTACAACTACCATCAATACTACAGTAACAGAACCGGAGCCTATGACGGTATCACCCGATGCAACAGTTGATTGTATCAACTCAAGCGCCACAATATTAGCCGCCGGAGGAGCAAATTATTTGTGGAGCAATGGAGCCACCACGGCATCCATTACCGTCACTCCTTCAGTAACGACAACCTATCTCGTTAGTATTACAAATGGAATCTGTAATGAGGTAAAAACAGTTGTAATCACTTCTGATAAAGTTCTTGTCGGGGCTAATGCCGGACCTGACCTGACTCTGAATTGCAGCAATCCACACATTGTACTCAATGCTATTGGGGGAGTTTCCTATCTGTGGAACACCGGCCAAACAAGCCAAAATATCAATGTCAATCCAATTTCTAATACAGCCTATTTCGTTACCATTACCGGTGCTAATGGTTGTACTTCAACAGACGATGTTACTGTTTTTTATGACAAGACATACCCGGTAGCAGATGCCGGTCATGATACTTACGTTGATTGCAATAAAATAACCGCTCTATTGCAAGCGCGAAACACTGCCAATTTCAATCCATCTACAACCAATGTTACATTCACATGGAGCAATGGTGAGACGGGTGCAGCAATTTCTGTCAGTCCGGCTGCGACTTCCACGTTCACTGTAACAATCACTGCACCCAATGGCTGTACTGCTACAGATGCTGTTCTCGTACAGGTACAGACTTGCTCAGCAGTATTGAAGGCAAAAGTTTATCTAAGCAATTTCAATTTGAATGCTATGACTATGGACAATTACCTCAGCACATTAGCCGATTTCCCCCTGTCAGACCCCTACTCCTCTCCTTCGTTTAGCACAAAATTTACGCATGTTAACAATTCTATCACTGACGTAATTTCTCCTGATTTGTTAAATGTGACAGGTAATGATGCTGTCGTTGACTGGGTTTTCCTGGAATTAAGAACCGGAACACCTGGGTTTACAGTGCCGGTATACACAAAGTCAGCGATACTGCAAAAAGATGGTGACATCGTCAGTACCGATGGTATCACTCCTGTAAACTTTGCCAGTGCTCCTGCAGGCAGCTACTACGTAGCAGTCAGACATCGAAATCACCTTGGTTTCAGAACGCTCAATCCTGTAACACTCTCGGCAACGGCTACCAGCCTTAATTTTACCAACAACGCCGTGCCACTTTATGGAATTGACCCCATGAACGTTTTATCTGCTTCGATTGCAACAATGTCTGGAGGCGATGCAGAAGCAGATGGCTCAGTGGATGCTTTTGACAGCATCATATGGGAAACCCAAAATGGCCTATTTGATGATTACTTAAATGGTTCGGATTACAATTTGGATGGCTCAGTGGATGCTTTCGATAGCATCATATGGGAGATAAACAATGGTAAGTATCAGGAACTGGAGTAGTTGATTACAAAAGAAGTATTTTTTTCAATCGGGATTATGGCTTGCTGGTCATCATCCCGATTGATTTTCATATGCTATGAAAAGAACACGTCACGAAATTCCGATTTGAAAAGATACCACCAAAACTAGTGGTGTATTTTTTCAAATGAAAATTATGAAATTTGAGCATCAAACTGTAGATTTGTATGTGTTCTATCAAACCTTTCCACAATTGTTTTTTTAAAATAATTGTTATTGCCAACAAATTTCGGTCTGTATCCGATGGTCGCTTTTAGATGTATCTTTTGAAAGTATCACTGAAACCCCTAAGAATACACCTCCTAATTTGCAATTCGATTTCAGAAAAATAAACAAGCTTTTGTAAAAGGACGCTTATCATCATTTTAAGTCCCCGCAAAAAGCATTTCATTAACCAAGAATACTTTTCGTTCTGTTGGAAAGTATGCAACTCACAATGAGTTTAAACCATTATTTCTCGGATGAAAAATATTTTACTGTTCATTTTCTTGTTGACAGGATTCTCGGCGATTTCTCAAACATGCCAGATGACTTTTACAAACCCGACCTTTAACTCGGCAACGAATAAATTCAGGACAACCTTAACGATTACGTCAACTAGCGGAAACAATACGTGGGAGCTTGGAAGTATGAACCTGCGGTTCAATTTTCCAATTAACACGCTTTCAAACCCGGTGATTGCTGTAAATTTTCTGGCTGGTTCAGGGTTCAGCTATGGAGCCCCCACAACAGCGGGATCAACACCGAGCTCGGGCATAATGAGCTACAATGCTACACTGCCATCAGGCCAGCCCGGCAAACCAATACCCACTTCAGGATTTAATATCATGACCATTGAGTGGGATGTTATCAATGTTTCGGGACTTAGCAATGCAGCCAATAAACTGCAATGGCGAAATCCTGCAACTTTTGCAAATCCAAAACTGGCCATCGTAACATCCACCCAAACCACAGGCTGTCCTTCAGGATGTGTACTTACATATACATCAACACCTGACCTCGCACCACTGATTTCCTCAGGCTCGGCGCTTTCTGTTTCAATCACTAAGACTGACCAGACCAGTTGTTTGACTCCCGACGGCTCGGCAACTGCAACCGCCACCGGTGGCACAACACCGTACACATACTTGTGGAGTAACGGCGCTACCACTGTATCAATAAGCGGTCTGTCCGCAGGTAACTATTCAGTTACCGTTACTGACAACACCGCAGGTACTGCAAATGCTAGCGCAAGTATAGCCGCCCCCCCTGTAATCAGTGGCACTGCATCCTCAATAACCCAGCCGACCTGTAACGGGGGATCCAATGGAAGTGTAGTCATCACAGCTTCAGGTGGCACCGCACCATATACCATAGTACCAACACAAACAGGACTTGTGGCCGGATCTTACACATTCACTATTACTGATTCCAAAGGATGCTCAACTACAGTCCCTGTTACCATCACCCAGCCCGCAGTATTGGCAGCAACGTTCACCAAAACGGATGTGAGTTGTTTCGGAGGGAATAATGGTAGTGTAACGTTCACAACCACCGGTGGAACTGCGCCTTACTCATTCAATCCTTCAACTACAGGGCTTTCGGCAGGTAATTATAACTATACCATCACTGACTCAAAAGGATGCTCCATAACACGATCAGTGACAATACTTGACGGGTTCAGCAATACCGTGAATGCAGGTCCGGATGTATCAGTTAACTGCAGTAACCCTAGTGCAATACTGACTGCTACCGGCGGAACAGGTACTTTTCTATGGAGCACCGGTGCAACAACGGCAAGCATCACCGTTTCTCCCACTACAACAACGACATACACTGTTACAATAACAAGCACTGCAGGCTGTACTGCCACCGATGCAGTAGTAGTGACTTCTGCCGGAGTATCACCTCCGGTCGCAAATGCCGGTTTGGACGTGACCATCGCATATGGTGCAAGTGCGACGCTCACTGCTTCGGGTGGAGTTTCGTATCTTTGGAGTAATGGAGCAACAACTGCATCTACATCAGTTTCGCCTGTAAATCGCACCACTTATACCGTGACCGTCACAGGCGCAAGTGGTTGTACTGCTTCGGACGATGTCATCGTTGTTGTTGAAAAAAAGTATAATCTATCATTTGTAAACCCAAGTGTTATCGGCAACAAATTCAGATTTACGATTAGGATGAGTACAAATACTCCTTTCTGTATTGGAAGCAACAACCTTCGTTTCAACTTCAATAAAAACGCACTCAATAACCTGACCATTGTTACAGATGCATTCCCGCACCCTGCATTTAGTGCCTTAACTACTACCGGAACCAATTACACCTCAGGTATTGCAAGTATCAATGCTGCTTACAATGACGTAGCTTCATTGTGTTTGCTTCCTATAACTGCTTCAGGAACAGACCTCGTAACCTGCGAATTCACGATAACCGATCCCGCTCAGTCGTCTCAGTTTGTATGGAGAAATACCTCAACTCCGCTGCTGGCCATAGTAGCAGATGATAAATTTACGGCTTGTATCGCAAATGTACTTACCGGTTTGGATGCACCGCTAAACCCGTTGACCATTTCGGGAATCATCAAGCAGGACGTGCTTTGCTTCGGTGCTGCTACTGGCTCTGCAACCGTTTCAGCTACCGGTGGCCAGACTCCTTACAGCTACTTATGGAGCAATGGCGCCACGACACAGAGTGTCAGCAACCTTGCTATGGGCACCTATAGCGTAACCGTCAGTGACGCATCCAGCTCATCAGTAAGTGCAAGCACGACAATAAATTCGCCTGCCGCATTGAGTACAACCTTCACACAACTAAATGTAAGCTGCGCCGGATTGATGAACGGAAGTGTGAATATATCAGCAAGCGGCGGCACTTCACCTTACGGCATTTCACCATCTACAACCGGTCTGTCAGCAGGTAATTAT
>CANHEE010000159.1 GCA_947459655.1 Lewinellaceae bacterium | reverse complement strand
GCACAGAAGCGTATTTTGCTGCATTTTCAATTTCTTGCAGACTTGCGTTGGTGTTGCTGAAAGCTATGTTGTTTCTGATCGTATCTGAAAAGAGGAAAACATCCTGAGAAACATACCCAGTGTTTTTTCTGATACATCCCGGGTCTATTTCCCGAATATCAACACCATCTACACAAATGCTGCCCTTGTTGACATCGTACAGGCGAACAAGCAAGTCTGTAATGGTTGATTTACCACTTCCTGTTCTGCCAATAATGGCCAGTTTTTCTCCCGCTTTAAGGGTGAAAGAGATTTCCTTAAGGGCTTCGATTCCGGTTTCCGGATAACGAAAGGAAACATTGTCAAATCTGATATCTCCCTTGATATCCATTACTTTACCGTGACCATTTCTTATTTCGGGTTGAATTTTAAGAAATGCATTGATTCTTTTTTGTGACGCTTCTGCTTGTTGAATAAGCGAAGAAATCCATCCCAGTGATGTCACAGGCCAGGTGAGCATACCGATGTAAATGACAAATTCAGCTATGTTTCCGGCAGTTACTTCACCTCGGGCAGCCTGCAGACCTCCTACATAGATGGTAATAATGGTACTTGCACCGATCAAAAAAATCATAGTAGGTGAAAAAAATGCATTTACTTTTGCCAGTCTCAATGATTTTTCACGGAATATTTCACTTTCGTAATTAAAAAGTTCAGCGACAGCATCTTGCTGGTTGTAACTTTTTATCACCCTAATTCCTGAATAGGATTCCTGCGCAATGCTGTTTAATCGAGCAAATTGTTGCTGTATATCGGAACTGCGCCTATGAATAAGATCTGATACGTAATAAATGGAAAATGACAGTACCGGCAGCGGCAGCAAACTATACATTGCCATGGTAAAGTTTACACTGAACATCGCATAAATAGTGAGTGTAAACAGTGAAATCAGGTTTATTCCGTACAGCAAAGCGGGACCGAGGTACATCCTTACTTTGGAAACATCTTCAGTGATTCGGGACATCATGTCTCCGGTGTTGTTTTGCTTGTAAAAGCTGAGATTCAGTTTTTCATAGTGGACAAAAATGTCTTCGCGGAGATCATTTTCTATCATTCTGGACATCACAATAATGGTCTGTCGCATGAAAAACATGAACAAACCCATTAATAAAGCCCACAAAACCACAAATGCACCATATTTCAAAATGGTTTGGCTCAGATCCATTCTGTATGAAGCCCGCTGACTTTCGGTGGGGATGCCGTTGATGAATTCTAGTTTAGTAATGACGAGATCCATCGCTTCCCTTATATATTGAGGCTGAAGAATTCTGAAATAGTTGGAAACAGAAATAAAAATTATCCCGAATATAAAGTGCCACTTATATCGGATAAAATACTTGTTCAAACTTTGCAATTCCTTCATAAAGAGGTCTTGGGTTGGCCTGCTGTACGGAACATTAAACGTTTAAGCAGTTTTTTAAAACTTCTACAGACTCAGATAGTGCGTTCCCGGAGCATATGGTTTGTTCAACAATTCCAAAATTCGGCTATACTGCTTTTCATCTGTAGTAAAGTCTGTACCACCGAAATCAACAATGACTACCGGTATTTGATCTTGTGTCTTAAAGTACTCAAGATAAGCAGTTTGAATCTCAAGCAGATATTCTGCATCAATATCCTGTTCATAATTGCGAGCCCTTTTTTTGATGTTTGATAGCAAAACCTCTACCGGTCTATGAATGTACAACAACAAATCGGGCTTTGCGAAAGTGGTATTTAATACACTGAACAAACGTGAAAACAACCGATATTCATCTTCTTTGAGGTTGTTTTTAGCAAAAAGCAGTGTTTTAAGGAAAAAATAATCACCCACAGTCAACTGCTGGAAAATGCTGGTTTGTGAAAGACTGTCCTGCAGCTGCCGATGCCGCTCTGCCATAAAAAACAACTCGACCTGAAACGCAAAGCGCTCCCTGTCTTCATAAAAAGAAGGTAGAAATGGGTTGTCGGTAAATTGCTCAAGGATCAGCCTAGCAGAATAGTCCCGCTCCAGCATCTGACACAGCGTTGTTTTACCTGCGCCTATATTTCCCTCAACGACAAGATAGCGGTATGGAAGCAGTTCAGACATGGGAATTTATTGCTCCATAAGGATAACGTCAAGATCATCAGTGGTTTCAAAGTACAATTCATCAATGGCTTTACCCAGTATCGGATGTACGTAATCACCGTTGATTTCCATCATGGGAACCATTGCAAAATTTCTCTGATGAAATCGAGGGTGCGGAATCTGCAGGTCGCGGGTTTTGATGATGCGATTGCCATAAAAGAGTATGTCGATATCAATAATGCGTGGCTCCATCGGATTGGTTCTTGTTCTGCCCATTTCTTTTTCTATTTCCAGAATGACACGCATGGTCTGTTCGGGACTGTGATAGGTTCTCACTTCCAGGGCCTGATTGATAAAATCATCCTGTTCCGTGTTTCCCCATGCCTGTGTAAGGTAATACCCCGAACTTTTCTGTATCTTGCCAATTCTTTCTCCAATAAGTTGTTTGGCTTTCTGAAGATTTTCCGTTTTGTTTCCAATGTTGGAGCCGGTTAGAAGGTAAATGATTTCGACTTTATTCATGGATGCAAATGTAGTCAATCGCGCCAAATAATGGGGAGCAAATTGGTAATTTGTGCGAGATAATTTAATTTAATATCACCATGAGAACGATGTGGACAGTTAGAGGCAACGCGCTTCACAAGATCTTTTCTTTTCAGGATTTTAGAACGGCATTTGAGTTTATGCAAGAAGTTGCCGTAGTTGCAGAACAATTGAATCATCATCCCAACTGGACCAACTGTTACAATGTTGTTGAATTCAACCTGAGCACACACGAAGCCAATAACAGTATTACCAAAAAGGACTATCAATTATCAGAGGCAATTGATAGCATCTGGTTGAATTTTTCAAGCTGACTCAAAAACCACATATACAACAACTTAGTTCAGTTCGGGAAAAAAATATTTTATTTGCATGACTTTTTTCAATGATAATTTTGAAAAGTCAATTGTATACGCTTATCTTTGCACCGCTTTAGAGAAAAGCACCCTTGCAAGGCCCGTTCGTCTATCGGTTAGGACACGTCCCTTTCACGGATGAAAGAGGGGTTCGATTCCCCTACGGGCTACTTTAAAAAGTTTCTGATGTTTCGTCAGAAACTTTTTTTTATTCCAACTCCAACCAAGGAAGATAACATTTTAACTTACCGGGTATTTTTCGGGAGTTTTACAGTACACGATATACTTTAAGTCCTTTCTATTTTAAATTTCCACCGATTTAGTTTTACTTGCGCGATGACTTTTTGCTACCTTCGTTCCACATTTTAATTTTAAACATAGTAGCATTATTTATCCTTTAATACCAACCAATATGAATTCAAGTACGCGTTATTTTCTTGCGCTAATTTTTGTTGTTTTCTTCATCCGCATAAAAGCACAGTCTGCATATGAAGAACTATATGGAAACTCTGGTTCCTACACCTATCAGTATGTCAAAAATGATCCGACACAAAGCCGAATTTATACGCTCAAAAATGGTTTAAAGGTGTACCTTTCAAAAAGCACCGAAATGCCACGAATGCAAACATGTATTGCCGTGAGAACTGGTAGCAAGAACGACCCCGCAGATGCCACAGGATTGGCTCACTATCTTGAGCATATGTTGTTTAAAGGTACTGATAAATTTAGTACCAAAGATTATGCATCTGAGAAACCATTGCTGGACCAGATTGAGAATACATACGAACTATATCGTCAGACAAAAGATGATGCGAAGCGAAAAGCCCTCTATCACACCATAGATTCCTTGTCAGGTGTCGCAGCCAAGTTCGCCATTCCAAACGAATACGACAAGTTGTGTAGTGAAATGGGCGTTAAGGGTTCAAATGCTTTCACCTCTACAGATGTAACATGCTATATCGGTGATGTTCCTGTGAATCAATTGGAGAAGTGGTGCATGCTGGAATCTGAAAGATTTAAAAACCCAATAATGCGCCTTTTCCATACGGAATTGGAAGCCGTTTATGAAGAAAAAAATCGCGGACTGGACAGTGACTCTGATCTTTGTTTTGAAAGTTTACTGGCATCTTTATATCAAAAACATGGCTATGGAACCAAAACGACCATTGGTACCATCGAACACCTGAAGAATCCGTCAATAAAAGAAATCAGAAGGTACTTTGAAAAGTACTACGTCGCAAACAATATGGCCATCTGCATTTCGGGCGAATTTGAACCCGACCAAGTCATTCCACTCATTGACAAGTATTTCGGAACCTGGAAGAGCGGCAACGATAATGCTCAGATGACTTTTCCTTCTGAGGAAATGATGAGTATTCCAATCGAGAAAACCATTACCGGTCCGGAGGAGGCTTCCGTTTATATCGCTTATCGTACCCCTCCGGTGTCGTTAAAGAAGCACAATCTTGCACTCGAGATGATCAACAAGATGCTCTACAATGGACAGGCAGGATTGATTGATCTTGATCTCGTTGAAAAACAGAAGGTGATCTACGCCTATGCAGGCATCGAGCAGTGGACAGATGGTGGCTTTATGTTACTGAATGCTAAACCAATGCCCGGAAACACCTTAGAGCAGACCAAAGAAATGCTGCTGGCTGAAATTGAAAAAATAAAGAAAGGTGAATTCAGTGATGAGCTTATGAATGCCATTTCTGCTAATCTTGCCAAAGAGGATTACCTGAAATTTGAATCCTACAAAAGTAGGGCGTTTCTGATGGTAAATGCATTTATCGGAAATGAGCCTTGGATAGACATCGTTAGTAAAAGTGAAGAACTGGCAAGGATAAATAAGGAATTCATTGTTCAGATGGCCAATCTGTATTTTCAGAACAACTATGTGGTCATTTATAAAAGGACAGGTGAGCGTGAAAATCAGGTAAAAGTGGAAAAGCCTC
>CANHEE010000158.1 GCA_947459655.1 Lewinellaceae bacterium | reverse complement strand
ATAACTGATGTCAACGGGCGATTGGTGTACGAAACCACGGCCCTTGGTGGTCAGGCGGTATGGAATGGTCGCGATTACAATGGTAACAATGTCGCGAAGGGCGTATACCTGATTTTCAGTGCATTTACCAAAGATCTGGATTACCCTACTGAAGCGGTGGCAAAGGTTTTGATGATGCGCTGATTACGATTTCTTGTTTACCAGAAATCTACCCAGCAACTTGTTTCCCGAACGCAGCGCCACGACGTATTTCCCCGGCGGAACCTTATCAAAGCGGATCATCTCCGTGTTTTTTCCCGCAGGCAACTTTGGGATGACCAGACTATAGATTTCATCCATATTCAGCTGATGCACCCTAACTTTTACATCTCCCACTTGAGGTAGATTGAATGAAACCTCAAGATTCCCGTACTCCGCAGTTAATTTCGGAAGGGTTTCCACGTTGACCGTTTCCGGTTTTTCAAATGCCATCAAACCTGCATTTACAGGCGCATTTCCGGAAATGGTGACCACAGCCCCTTTGTCCGGTGTCCAGATTTCCAAACCTTTCAGTATCTCGAACGGATTTTTGGATGCAGATACCACGACTTTATCGACAGATTCTGTTCGCACCGTGCGAACTTCCATTTTTTCCTTTCCGACAAAAATCCAGTGAAAATGGTTAAAACTCTCGCTGTTTCGGGTCCATTTGCGGTTTCTGTTGGCCTGCCTGAGAGGTGCACCCCAACCGCCTTCTCCGATAAAAACGGTTCCGAAGCGGTCATCGCGCACAAAACCCTCATCTGCCTCGGCAGAAATGGAGGGTCGGAGGGGCCAAGTGTATTTGGCGAGGTGCGCATCGCATTCGATGGCCAGCTGCATATTGTGTTTCAGGAAAAGGGGCGCCCAGTGGACATATTCTTCCTGATTCAGTTCTTTTCCGAGGGTATGTGGCCGCATGGGCAGGTGATACTGTACAATTCTGTAAAGTTCATCGGGATGGGCTTCAAGGTCTTTTTTCAACCAGTTTTTTTGTTCACCACCGGGAGCTTCAAACGAATTCAGAGTATAAATCCGAATCAGATTGCCCCCGAAATTGAGGGCGTAGTAGAGTTTTGATGCATTGACATCAAACAAGTTGATAAGCGTTTCGGGAACCTCCTCGTGATTACCCATTGAAGGTAGCACGGGAGTTAGCCGGCCCTCCTGCGTGGTAGTAAACTGCCAGTCTTCGAGCCACTCCTTCCATTCCTCAGGCGTATTGGTATCGGACATGTCGCCGCCAAACAGCACGAACAGTGGTCGCATTTTACCGACCAGTTTATTGGCTTTTATCCTAGCCTCACGCATGTTTCGGCTGTCGCCCCCGGCAACAAAGGACAGCGGCACATCGGGCGAATTGGGGGCAGTCTGAAAACTGAGTTTTCTGCTGATGCCGTCACTGTCTTTTATGATAAAATGGTAAAGGGTATTTGGTTGCAGGTTGCTCAGTCGGACGAAGGTGTTTTTCATCCCCTTGAAGTCCAGAACCAGATCGGGTTCTTTCTGAAAGGCATATTTTTCCGGATGGAGTCCATGGTCTTTGGTGTCATAGAAAAAAACAGGATCTGAGGCACCGGTTTGGTTCCAGCCGATGGAAATGCTGGTGGAAGGATTTTGTCGCCAGGTCGCCCTGAAGCGGTCGGCTTTGCCGAACAGAGGGTGAAGGGCAGTCCAGAAGCAAATCGTCGCAACGGCAACAGTTTTGTAGCTGTACAAAACCGGTCTGCTTACTTTTATTCCCACCGCTAAGTTTGCGACAAACTGGACCATCATTTATCTAAACGCAGGTTGAACCCGGTGATTGCGGAAAAAGCACAAATAGTTGCATTTGCGGCCGAATTAGGCTGCGCCTGTGCTACATCCCGAAATTGGTTTTGAATATTTTTACCGCAATGGCCAGCAATATCACACCGAAAAATTTTCTGACCACCATTAGGCCCGACCTGCCCAGAATCCTTTCCCAAAGTTTTAGCGACTGCAGAACGATGTAGATGACGATTAGATTGAGCAGAATACCTGCCAGTATCGCTTCATTTTCAAAGTTGGGCTTCAGTGAAATGATGGTGGTTAGCGTACCCGAGCCTGCAATAAGCGGAAAAGCCACAGGCACAATACTGCCTGAACTGGAATCCGGCTCCGCCTTGAAAAACTCTAGTCCCATCACCATTTCCAGACCGACCAGGAAGATAACCACCGATCCGGCTATCGCAAACGAGCGGATGTCCACTCCCAGAAATCCCAGAAAACGCTCTCCGACGAATAAAAAGGAGAGCATCAGAATTCCGGAGGCCAGCGTGGCTTTACCGGATTCTATCTTGCCCAATTTTTCCTTCAGTGAAACGAGGATGGGAATTGCGCCCGGCATATCAATCACCGCAAACAGGGTAAAACTGACGGTCAGAATGTGGTCAATATTGAACATATGCTAAATCTTTATGCTAAGATAGCAGTATAATTAAAAAAAAACCCAAACTTTTCACAAATGAAAAATTTGGGTAAGGTGCCCAGGACAAGACTCGAACTTGCACACCGTAACGGCACTACCACCTCAAAGTAGCGTGTCTACCAGTTTCACCACCTGGGCCTGCAATTTTTGCGCTGCAAAGATAAGGCAATGAAGTTTAATAATTTACTGACTGCAGCATAATATTTTAAAATTTCCCGGAGCAGCAAAAAGAATTTACTGAAGAAAAATACCATTCCCTAAATGAAAATGTACGTTCCCTAATAAATTCGAACACACTATTTTTTAAATACTTAAATATATATTTTTTAAGTATATATTTGCATTGCATTTTTACTGACACTAAAACAGATACGCTATGGCTTTCCAGATTGTTTTTTTATGCGTGATATCAGGCCTTGCCTTCTTGTCCGCAATGGCATCATCACAGGGCATCGCCCATGACCTGAAAGAGAAGAAATCTTTCGAAAAGGAATAAATCTGCACACTACAAAAATAGTCGCAACTCGTCATCAGAGCCTCTTATTGGGCCAAATCCATCTCTATCTGACGCTTGCCCAGATCGGCGCCCAGGATTTTAATTTTGATGACATTTCCGAGCTTGAAAATCTTACCTGTGCGAAGGCCCTTTGCCTGTAGCCTTCCGTTGAACACTTCAAAACTTTCCGGCATCCTGTCGAAACCAATCATACCCTCGCAACGGCCATAGATGGTCTCCACGAAAATTCCTCGGTCCATCACTCCGGTAATGACACCGTCAAACTCATCTCCGACATGCTTTTTCATGAACTCGACCTGCTTGTACTTGGTCGCTTCGCGCTCGGCATCGATGGCTTTCCGTTCTTGCTTTGAAATGTGCTGGCACATCTCTTCAAGCTTGCTTTTCTCCCAGCGCACCACTTTTGTCGTGAGGTTCTGGAAGAGTATTCTGTGGGCAATGACATCGGCATATCGTCTGATGGGCGAGGTAAAATGCGAGTAGAACTCAAACGCCAGTCCGTAGTGGCCGATATTATCTGATGAATATGCGGCTTTGGCCATCGTCCGGATGGCGATGGGTGCCAGCGTTTTGAGCAATTCATTTTCTTTTGCCGCTATGGCAATCCTATTGAAAGATTCGGCAATGGTTTTGGGCGTACTGACATCGAACTTGAAACCCAACTCCCCTGCAAATCGGGCAAATTCAAACAGTTTTTCCTCATTGGGCAGGTCGTGTACACGGTACACATAAGGCACTTCCGGTGCCGCTTTTTTATGCACATAAGTAGCTACTTCCTTATTGGCCAGCAGCATGAACTCTTCGATGAGCTTGTTGGCGTCTTTCTGAACCTTCACATAAACTTCAATGGGCACACCCGCTTCATCCAGTTTGAACCTCACTTCTTCGCTGTCAAAATCAATGGAGCCGTTTTTAAAACGCTTCTTTCTCAGTTCTTTGGCCACACCATCCAGAATCCGGATTTCCGTAGAATAATCACCTTCAGCACCTTCGATGATGGCCTGTGCCTCTTCGTAGGTAAATCTCCTGTCAGAGTGAATGATGGTTTTCCCGAACCATCTTTCGTAAATTTTACCCTTGTCATCCATTTCAAAAATGGCTGAAAACGTCAGCTTATCCTCATTTGGGCGCAGCGAGCAAAGCACGTTGGACAGTTTTTCGGGCAGCATCGGACACACACGGTCGGGAAGGTACACCGAGGTAGACCTTCGGTAGGCCTCCTTGTCGAGATGGGTATTCGGTACGATGTAGTGGGTGACATCTGCGATGTGCACGCCCACTTCGAAGTGCCCATTTTCCAGCATCCGGAAAGAGATGGCGTCGTCAAAGTCCTTCGCATCGAACGGATCTATGGTAAACGTGGTGATCGGTCTGACATCCCGTCGGCGACCGATTTCCTCGGTACTGATCTCGGTAGAGATGGCCTCAGCTTCCGCGAGTACCTCCTCTGGAAACTCGATATTGAAACCACTGTTGATCAGGATGGACTTCATCTCCAGGTCGGAGGAGCCTCCTTTACCAAGTACGGTGCTGACCACGCCAATCGGTGTTTTCACCAGTTTGCTTTGCCACTTGATGATTTTGACAATCACCTTGTCGCCATCTGTGGCATTTTTGGTATCCTCGAGGTCAACAAAAATGTCGACCGGCATATTCTGTCTATCCGGGATGACGATGGCATATTTTTTAGAAAGTCTGATCGTACCGATGAAAAAATCGGTCGCCCTTTCCAGGACCTCCATCACTTCCCCCTCCATGCGCGTTTTTCCCTTGGGAATCCAGGTGCGTACCGATACGGTGTCGCCGTGCAGGGCGTTGCGCAGATTTTTCGGTGCCACAAACACATCGGAGGTAGTGTCTTTGGAAATGATGTATGCGGAACCCGTCCGGGTCATGTCGATGTAACCGGTGATGATGTTTTGCTGTGCACGGGAGGAGCCGCCGGAGTAGCGCTGGTTTTCTGCGATGGGTTTCTCGCTGT
>CANHEE010000157.1 GCA_947459655.1 Lewinellaceae bacterium | reverse complement strand
TCCTGCTGGAAAAAACAAAACGGCGACTGGCAGTCTGCAACAGCAACAACAAATACCTATAACGATCCACGTTCGGGAACCTATTACATTACTGAGTCGTGGAGTGCTACAAATGAATGGATGTGGACTCCTTCATTCCGTTTGAACGCAGGCTCTACCTATAAATTTTCATTCTGGTTCGCCGGTGATGGACTAGCCGGCTGGACTGGTGATGTGGGATACAATACGTCTCAAATTTCTACAGGAGCTACCATACTTGGAGCGCCTTTTGTAGCGGCCACGACCACTACGAGCAATGTATACCAAAATGTTTCAAGGACTTTTACTCCGCTTACTACCGGTGATTATTTCTTTGGTATTCGAATCAATGCGAGTAGTGTTCCCTGGTATCTGGGTTTTGATGATTTCTCACTTGAGGAGTTGCCTGCCTGTACTTCTGCTCCGGCACCTGCAATGGTTAGCATTTCAAGTTCAAGTGTTTGTGCAGGCTCTTCTGTGGTTCTTAATGCAGCCGGTCTGAATACCACCAATTCAGGTATTTCCTATCAGTGGCAGTATAGTGATGACAATGGTGTCACCTGGTATGATTTACAGGGTGCAGTTTCCGGATCAGGAACATCTGCAGTTACCATCACGAATGTAAGTATTCCTACACTTTATCGCTTAAACGGAATCTGTTTTGCGGGTGGTACAAGCACTTCAAATCAGGTTGGAGTATCGATTGCTACGGTAAGTGGTGGAACGACTCTGGCCTCTGCCAACAGTGTTTGTTCAAGTACAACCACAGCCAACACTACGTTGTCATTGTCAGGTGCTACCGCCGGTGTTACCTACCAATGGCAAAGTTCTGCAAATGGATCTGTTTTTACCGATATCGCCGGTGCTACATCGGCTACTTACGCTGCTACCGTTTCATCTACCACATATTTCCAGTGTGTGGTAACCTGCGGAGGGTCATCAGCGACTTCTACACCAGTAATGATTGATTTGAATCCTGCTAATCAATGTTATTGTATTCCACTGCATTCGGGTTCTTCCTGTATCAGTAACGTGAGCATAGGGGCGATAAACAACAATTCTCCGACTTGTGTGTCACCTTATTATTCATCTCAATCGGCTACAACTGACCTAAAAAGGGGAACCATCTACAACCTAACTGTAACAACTGTTGATGCTGCTATTTTATCCGTTTGGATTGATTACAATCAAAACGGTGTTTTCGAAGCATCAGAATGGAATCAGATTACTACCGCTTCAGTAGCGGGAGTGCCGACTATAAAGTCTATCACAATACCTTCCACGGCATTACTGGGTAAGACCGGAATGCGCATCAGGAGCCGTTCAACAGGTAGTGCAAATGGTGCCGGTGACGCCTGTACACAATTCTTCTCTGGTGAGTGTGAAGACTATTTTGTAACGATTACCGATCCGTTCCCAACGATGGCGGCAAAAGTTTTCCTTGGAAACGTCAATCCACAGACCGGATTAATGAATGATTACCTAAGGACAATGTTCAATTTCCCGATATCAGATCCGTACTCAACTTCACCGTTGAATCTCAGTTTTGTGCATGTAAATAATGGAACAAATCCGGCGACAATCAGTCCGCAGGTGCTGAATGTAAGTGGAAACAATGCGATTGTAGATTGGGTATTCCTTGAACTCAGAAATGGTCCTTCCGGTGCTACCAGCGTACAATACACCAGATCAGCATTACTTCAAGCTGACGGTGACATCGTTGATACTGATGGAACTTCACGGGTTGCATTTCCGAACGCTGTTGTCGGAGACTACTACGTAGCAGTACGACACAGAAACCATATTGGATTCAGGACTTCAAATACAATATCGGTAAACAGCGGTACGCCATTGCTTGATTTCACCAACAATTCTGTTCCACTAAATGGTGCTTATCCGCTCACCGCAGTAGGACCAACCGTGTCAGCGATGAACAGCGGTGACTCCAACTCAGATGGTTCGATAGACTCGATTGACTCCATCTACTGGGAAACGCAGAATGGATTGTTTGACGATTATCTGTTGAACGCCGAGTACAACCTCGATGGATCGGTAGACTCCATTGATACCATTGTCTGGGAAACCAACAATGGAAAGTACCAGGAACTGGATTAATACCGGTTTGAATACATAATAACTCCCCCGATTGTGCATTCATTCGGGGGAGTTATGTTATGTAGACTTTGGTTGTCGTACTAATTAATAGTAAGACTCATTCTTCAAAAACCTCCCTAAACATGTCTAAATTGAACTTGACCTAACTTGAACTTTCATTTGGGGATATGGTTTGTAACGTAAACTTTTCCCTCGTATTAAACAGGATTTTCGGGATTAGAGGATACACAGGATTTTATGTTTTTGCTAATGCAAAAAGATTTAATCTCATTTTGCCATTCAAAATTTCGGCTAGTTGACATAAAGGCAAGTAGACCAGTCGACTAACAACAAAAAAAGGAACTGCATTTCTACAGCTCCTTTCGTTTACAGGTCAACCTGTAAACTGAGGTTTGGCACCGGCACAAAGGTACGGTGTTTATCTTCAATTATCAATATTAGATTGGAGTATCTGCTTTTGGTTTTACCAGTTGAAATCCCAATCGCCGAGGTGGCGGGCGAAGATTTTGGCGAGGTTGTAGGCATCTGATATGCCGCGGTGGTGGGTGCCGTCAAAATCGTAGCCCTCCATTTCCACTACTTTTTTTAGTCCGGGAGCGATGCTCATTCGTCGCATTTTTCGGTATTGTTCTTTCAGATTGATGTGCGGGTCGAGCCAGTCTGTGTCCATCCGGTGTTGTCTGCAATCGGCGGTGAGCTGTTTTTTGTCATAGGCTCCCCATGAACAGAGGATGTAATCCTCGTATCCGACGCCGATCCAGTCCTGAAAATCTTCAATTACATCGGGAAATTTTGCTGCCCTGTCCACCATTTGCTGTGTGATGGTGGTGAGTTCGGTGCAGAAAGCCGAGAGGGAGTGACTGATGACCGGTTTGATGAACTTGGAAAACTTGTCTTTGACATGTCCGTAGTCGTCCAGCAAGAACGCACCGATTTCAATCGTTTCCGATACCTTGTCGGGCGGATTTCCCTGCCAGCAGGTAGCTTCGATGTCAAAGACGATGTAGTTCATTTGTGTCCGGTGCTTTTGTGTTGATTTTACGGCCTATTAAGCGGTGGTTTTGGGTTTTATGGCAGGTACGCTTTTGTTGACCATTTGGAAAGTTTGGCGGATGCGTTCCTCAGATAAAACGATTTTCCCTCTTTTCATTTCAGTGATGGTGTCTTCCTGGTAATGTCTGATGGTGACCAGCTCGACATTTTCTTCCTTCACGATGGAAAACTCTTTTTCTACCTCATCAAAAAATCCCTTCAAACGCTCAGGCTGGTTGGGGACACATACCATAAATGAAATGGCGGTATTTCGCATCATGTTTACCCATATTCTGTGTTTGTCGAACAGTCCAAACAGGTGACTGAGGTGGTGTTCGGCAATGAAGGAATAGTCCTTGGAGGAGATATATAGCAAAGCTTGGTTGCGCTCTACAATGACGATGGGAGGGTAGTGGTCATCGACATCGTTGGTGATAACGGTTCCTTCTCCATCAGGATTAATGAAGGATTTTACATATAGGGGTATGTTTTTATTCTGAAGCGGTTTGATGGTTTTGGGGTGTATGACAGTCGCCCCGTAATAGGTCATCTCGATGGCTTCCTTGTATGACAGCCTGTCCAGTTTGCTGACATTTTCAAAATAGCGTGGATCAGCCGTGAGTACGCCGGGAACATCCTTCCATATGCTCATGCTTTCGGCATCCAGACAGAATGAAATGATGGCTGCGGAATAGTCGGAACCCTCGCGACCGAGCGTAATGGTGAAGTTCTCTGATGTACTGCCGATAAAACCTTGGGTGACGACAAATCCAATTTTTTCTATAATTGGAGTAATGATGGTAGTGGCATTTTTTACGGTTTTGTCCCAATCAATTCGGCCCTCACGGTAGGTATTGTCACATGCGATGATGTCCCTGGCATCGAGCCAGGTGGATGGCAGTCCGGCCTTGTTGAGATAGGCGCAAACGATTTTTGTGGATACCAGTTCGCCGACGCTCACAATTTGGTCGTACATGTAATCATAGTTTTCATGCGGGGCTTCATCAAGCATCCACTCCGCTTCCACAAAGGCATCGTTTACCTCGCTGAACACTTCGTCATCGGCATCAAAAAGGTCTCTCATGATACCATAGTGCTTTTCTTTAACCCTTTCATAAATGGCAAGGGTTTCAGGGTTATTAGCCGCGTGTGCATTTACGACTTCTTCCAGCGCATTGGTGGTTTTGCCCATGGCAGAGATGACAATCACCAGTGGTTGGGATTTATATTGCTGAAGGATACCCACAACGTTTTTGATGGCAGCCGCATCGGCAACAGATGCACCTCCGAATTTGAAGACTTTCAGGTTGGGATTCATAGTACTCATTATATAAACCGGAAAAGTGCAGAACTGATAGTTTTCTGCTGTTTCGGCGGCAAAAATAGGGTAATTTATTGGATTCAGGTACTAATTGAGGCAATATCTGTGGGGTAGTGATTGGTACTTATCAGGCCTTTTAAACCTGATTTTTCTATTTGTTTACCTACAGGTCAAATGTTTGAAAGGTGGGCAAAAGTTCGATGTAATTGCAGCCCTTTTGTTCAATCAGAAAAGGGAATAGTATTTTGTTTTCCTCAATTATGAGCTGAGTTGAAATGCCTATTTTTTTAATGTCAATGAGTAGTAGTATGTCTATGCTGATGTGAAAATAGTTTGAAATCCGCAGCATAATATCAAACGGCGGTTCGCTTTTCCCTTCTTCGTATTTCGCCAGTCTTCCCCGGGTGATGATGAGTTCACCGGCGAGTTTTTTTTGCGAAACACCCATTACAGCACGCAGATACCTCAGGTTTTCAGACAATACTGACATTGATACAATTTGTATCTGCAAAGGTATTGACATATAAAACATATTGTATCATATTTGTCGGAAAATATTTTTATTTAAAACAAAAATATAGAAATCTTATGAGCAGGACCATCGTACACATTGACCTCGACACTTTTTTTGTTTCCTGTGAACGATTGTTGAATCCGCAGCTGAATGGCTTGCCGCTGATCATTGGTGGAACATCTGATCGCGGGGTGGTATCTTCCTGTTCGTATGAAGCAAGGAAATTTGGGGTGCGCTCGGCGATGCCCATGAAATATGCCCTGAAACTGTGTCCGCAGGCTAAAGTCATCAGAGGCGATATGGAATTGTATTCCAGCAAATCGCATGAGGTGACATCAATAATTAAAGAACAAGCACCTGTGATGGAAAAGGCCAGTATCGATGAGTTTTAC
>CANHEE010000156.1 GCA_947459655.1 Lewinellaceae bacterium | reverse complement strand
TTGTAACTCGCCTTGGTATCTCTTCCGTTAACCTTCACGGATCCGGACTCAATGGCTGCCTGTACCCTCGATCGGGAAGCCCATTCGACATGCATGGCCAAGTACTTATCCACCCTCATGGGTGACTGACCTGGATCCACATCAATTTTAAAATGTACGTATAAATCTTCGGATCCTTCGCTGTCCTCTAATTCCGGTTCGTCCTGCGCAATAATTTCTGTCATTGGTAAAATGTGTTGTATTGCGGCTTACTATTCGCAAAATAACGTCTTTTTTATGGTACTGCAAAATTTAATTTGATGTTGTTTTTCTGGCGCGAATCATTCTGTCTTTTCCACTCATATCCCTCTGCAAGATGATTTCCGAAAAGGGAAGGGATGCGAACAAATCTTTCACAGCCTCGGCATTGTACTCGTTGCATTCAAAGAACAAATATCCACCGGACTTCAGTTCTGTAGTCGCAAAAGAAATAATTTTCCTGTAGAAAATGAGGGGGTCTGCGTCGTCAGCAAATAGTGCCATTTCAGGTTCGTGCATGAACACATTTTTACCCATGAGATGTTTCTCTGAGCGTGGAATATAAGGCGGATTACTGACTATGATGTCAAATTTTTCTTTTGATTCAGGTGGCAGACTTAGGATATCGCGCATTTTAAATTGGACCTCAACCTCATTCTTCAAAGCATTGGCACGCGCAGTGGAAAGTGCTGAATCACTTAAATCCCATGCCGTTACTGTAGCATCTCGGACTTTCTTTTTCAAGGTGATGGCAATGCATCCGCTTCCGGTCCCGATATCCAGTATGTCGGGATGGCTGATGGAAAATTCCCTGCAGGTTTGAACAATCCAGTAAACCAGCTCCTCTGTTTCGGGTCTTGGGATCAACACGGAAGGATTAACATCGAATTTTAATCCGTAAAAATCGGACGACCCAATGACGTATTGCACCGGCTTGTGGTTGAGGAGTTTTTCAGTAATTTCTTTTAACAATAATATATTTTCCTCAGACAGAAATATCTCGCTATTAATATCTAAGTTAAAAATATCAGAAAATACCATCGAGCTGATGGAAAAAGATTCTCTCTCATCGTATATCTCCGATAAGGAATGAAGGAGAGCATAAAATGCCTGGTTTGCGGTCAAAATGTTTGACAGGTAATGTGAACAAAAAGTGTTTTAAGGCTGCAAATGTACAACCATTTGTTAATCAGGTACGATAGAAATGTGGGTTCAGCATAAATTTCTTCGTTTAAGAAAATGAACCCCAATTGCCGCATAATATTTGAGTACCAGTTAGAATACATTTGAATTGGATTTGTACCCTAATATGCGTTTTTCTCGCTAAAAGTCCGTACCATAATATTTTGAAATCTGCTCAAATGCAGTTATCTTGCAGCGAAAATTCGCTAAATCTTAGATTATGCAGGAAGCCTATATTGTTGCCGCCTACCGAACTGCCGTTGCCAAAGCAGGGAAGGGTGGTTTTCGCTTTTATCGCTCAGATGATCTTGCTGTGGATGTTATTAAGGGAATTATGTCGAAGTTTCCCCAGATTGACCCGGTAAGGGTTGATGATGTGATTGTTGGCTGTGCAAATCCGGAAGGTGAACAGGGATTGCAGATGGGGCGTCAGATATCGATGCGTGCGCTTGGGATGGAAGTTCCCGGTTTTATCATCAATCGCTATTGCGCGTCCGGTCTGGAAGCCATTTCCATTGCAGTGGCTAAAATCAGGAGCGGCATGGGAGATATTTATATCGCAGGTGGCGCCGAAAGCATGAGTATGATTCCGATGACCGGTTACAAGTTGGCACCCAATTATAATGTGGCGTCTGCGACACCTGACTATGTTGTTGGAATGGGGCTTACAGCCGAGGCGGTATCCCAAAAGTGGGGCATCAGCAGGGAAGCCCAAGACGAATTTTCATTTCATTCTCATCGCAAGGCAGGGTTGGCACAAGACAATGGTCTTTTTGCCGGTGAAATTATTCCGGTGAAAGTAGGGGAGGTTTATGTGGAAAATGACAAACGGATGTGCAGAGAATGGACGGTAAGTGAGGATGAGGGTGTTCGGAGGGATACAACGTTCGATGCGCTGTCCAAGTTAAAACCTGCTTTTGCCAATGGCGGTACTGTAACTGCCGGAAATTCCTCCCAGACATCCGATGGTGCTGCATTTGCACTCGTGGTTAGTGAAAAGGTAGTGAAAGAACTCAATTTGACACCAATAGCTAGGATGGTTTCCTGTTCTGTTGCAGGTGTTGAACCAATACATATGGGTATCGGGCCATGTGCCGCCATTCCTAAAGCACTGAAAGTCGGTGGTTTGAGGTTAGAGGATATAGAACTGATTGAGCTCAATGAGGCCTTCGCTGCCCAGGCACTGGCAGTCATCAGTGAGGCCGGTCTGAACCCTGATATTGTAAATGTAAATGGAGGAGCGATTGCGCTTGGTCATCCCCTCGGCTGTACGGGCGCCAAACTGAGTGCACAATTGTTTGGTGAATTGCGAAGAAGAAGGCAGAAGTATGGAATGGTCACTGCCTGTGTAGGTGGTGGGCAGGGGATTGCAGGAATTTATGAACTGCTCAATTAAACTTTTTTTAACGGAAATTAAGTTTCTTTTTACTAAAAAAATCAAAATTACTCCTATTTTTGCCCAAGCAGACTTCCGCTACAGCGCGTAACGGAAGTTTTTTTTGAACCTGTATTTCCTATTAACGCTCTTAAAAATTGATAATGAAAAAATTAAAGTTAATTGCGGTACTATTTCTTGCTGCAACCGTGAGCATTTTTGCTCAGAGTAAACTGGATTCGGCCGCGTACTCAATCGGAGTTTTAATCGCACAAAGCCTGAAAAGTGGTGGAATTGAAAGTGTGAACAGCACCGATCTTGCCAAAGGTGTTGAAGATGCCCTAAAAGGCACTCAGAAAATTGATATGCAGAAAGCGCAGGACTTCTACACCAAGTATTCTGCAGAACAGAGCAAGAAAAAGTACGCCGGCAACATGGAGAAAGGCAAAAAATTCCTCGATGAAAACAAGAAGCGCTCGGGTGTAACCACTCTGAAGAGTGGCCTTCAATATGAAATCATGATAGCCGGTACTGGTCCGAAGCCTGGTCCAACTGATAAGGTAAAAACACATTATCACGGGACCCTAATTGACGGTACTGTTTTTGACTCGTCTGTCCAAAGAGGTGAGCCAATTGAGTTTCCGGTTAATGGTGTCATCAAAGGATGGACCGAAGCCCTTCAGCTGATGCCGACAGGCTCTAAGTGGAAGCTGTTTATTCCTTACGACCTTGCATACGGCGAGCGCGGTGCGGGAGGAAGTATCGGCCCCTACGAAACACTGATTTTTGAAGTTGAACTACTGGCTGTAAATCCACCAGCTGCAGAACCGGCACATGGTGATGGCGACGGTCACAATCACTAATCCATTACTCATGTGATCATCCCGGACGTTTGGTAAAATGTCCGGGATTTTTTTTGCCTATATTTGCAGAAAACTATCTATACGTTTTCAAAAATGACAGATAAAGTTCGCATAGACAAATGGTTGTGGGGTGTTAGGATCTTCAAAACAAGAACCCTTGCAACAGAATGCTGTAAAAGCAATAAGGTCAAAATAAATGGCAAGGAGGCCAAGCCTTCCACTGAAGTTTTCATCGGCAACACTGTGGAAGTGAAAAAAGACGGTTTTAATATGCAGTATAAAGTCCTCGGGATTGTACACACCAGAGTCTCGGCGGCGCTTGCAGGTCCCTGTTATGAAAACGTTACCCCAAAGGATGAACTGAATAAGTACGAAACCTGGTTTCTGGCAAAGTCCGGCAGCGAGTTCAGAGAAAAAGGCGCAGGTCGTCCAACCAAAAGAGAAAGAAGGGAACTGGATGAATTTAAAGACAAATAATCCGCACTATGCATCAGTACTGTCATTGTACCTGGTTTCTTTTATTTTTTTTAATAAGCGAATGCTTAGAAGTTATTAAAATGGTCCACTCAACAGTAAAAAATAAAGCATTCATGAACTTTAATTACATTTACAGAATTTAGCAGTTGTATCTAGTAATTTCTGTTCTCTGGTATTTTGATTCATCTTGACACGGAGGTTTCTGATTGAAAAGTATCAGCACTCATTATGTAATTAAAGGTATGTTTGAGCGTAATTGATTGGAGTGCCGCAGTTAAGTTTATTAAAATTTTTCCGCGAGTTCTTAGTTGTATTTTATAGTTAATCGAATAAAAAAATGGCCACATCACTGCAAAATCTATCCTCTTACGACGAAACCAATATTCCCGATGGCAGTACATTCTCCATTGGAATCGTGGTCTCTGATTGGAATTCCCACATCACCCATTCTTTGTTTCAGGCTTGCCATGAGACTTTACTGAAAAATGGTGTAAAAGACTTCAACATTACTTCCATTCAGGTACCCGGTGCATTTGAACTGCCTGTCGCAGCTAAAATGCTAATGGGTGCAAAGTCATTTGACGCAGTAATTTGCCTCGGTTGTGTTATCAAGGGAGAAACCAAACACGATGAGTACATCAACAATGCTGTTGCGCATGGGCTGACAAATTTAAGCATCATTTCCGGTAAACCTGTTGTGTTTGGTGTACTTACTCCGGATACAGAACAGCAGTCAATCGATAGGGCGGGTGGTGTTCATGGAAACAAAGGAGATGAAGCAGCAGTCACCGCTTTGAGAATGATAGACCTCCAGAAACAATTGGTTACCCGGAAATCAAGTATTGGTTTTTCATCCTGAAGGAATTATTGAACAACGACTATGAACTTCCCTTTTTTTATCGCCTCTCAGTTAAACCGGAGCAGTCAGAAGAGCTTTTCTCGTTTGATTATCCGGATTGCCATCCTTGCAGTCGCTGTCAGTGTCACAGTAATGATTATCACGGCGGCTACCGTCAGGGGGTTTAAAAACCAGATTAGTCAAAAGATTTTTGGTTTGTGGGGTCAGATACATATCAGCGATGCTTCTATTAATCAGAATCTTGAAACACGCCCTGTCTTCACCAACCAGACTTTTTATCCTTTTAATGCTTTTCACCAAAAAGTTAAATATGCGGAAGAGGTCAGTTCTTTTTTCGGCGGCACAAAGGTAATAGAGCGCGAGACCTCGGGTGGGATTGCCCACATACAGGCTTTTGCCACAATTCCCGGGATCATCAAAACCTCATCAGAGATAGAAGGGATTATGCTCAAAAGTGCGGGAAAAGACTTTAACTGGGATTTTTTGAAATCCTGCCTCGTTAGCGGGCGCCCAATAAATCTTGCAGACAGCCTTCCTTCGAGGGAGATACTCATTTCTCAGATTACCGCTGATCGGCTGAAAACGAAATGCGGTGATAAGTTCGTGGTCCACTTTTTACGAAAAGGTGAGCAAATAAAGCGGATGTTTGAGGTGGTTGGTATTTACAAAACAGGTCTCGAAGAATACGACCGCAAAATAGCTTTTACAGACCTTCGTATTATCCAGCAACTGCTGGGATGGGAGGCCAATCAGGTTTCCGGATTTGAAGTTTTCCTGGATGATCACGCAGATATCAGGCCAATGACGGAATACGTTTACAATGAGCTGATTCCAAATAATTTATA
>CANHEE010000155.1 GCA_947459655.1 Lewinellaceae bacterium | reverse complement strand
GGATTTGCAGGATATCAATGAGTATGTCATCATTTGTCTGATGGCTTTGGTTGCTATTATTAACATGATTACCGCGTTATTGATTCTGATTCTTGAAAGAACCGAGATGATTGGTATTCTGAAGGCACTTGGTGCCCGCAACTGGGAAATCAGGAAAATTTTTCTTTTTCATGCAATGTGGATAATTGGTATTGGGCTATTCTGGGGTAATCTGTTAGGAATCGGTCTGTCGATGCTGCAGGAGCACTTTAAATTCGTCAGGTTAAGTGAGGCAGATTATTATCTGGCTTACGTACCAGTTGAATTAGATTTTCTGACCATCTTGTTTTTGAATGCGTCAACACTGTTGGTCGTTCTCATTTTTCTGATCATTCCTTCAATACTGGTAACAAGGATATCACCTGTTCAGGCCATCAGATTTAAATAAAAAATACCGGATGCCTGTTACAACACCCGGTATTTTTATTTTTTGGCTTTCCAAAGAATTATTTCTGTATTACAAAATTCTTTGAAACGGCACCTTTTTCAGATCTCACAAGTATGTTGTACAGGCCTGATTGAAGGTCAGATACATCAAGACTGAAATTGTCATTCTGGATATTTCTGAAATTGGATTCCATTACTTCTCTTCCGTTCACATCTGTAACAATCAGTTCAACCTCACTCATCTGTGTTTCGAAGTTGAATTTAACATTCAGAAGGTCTGAAGCCGGATTAGGGCCAATGTTTACGCTGTTTGAAGGAAGAAGAGCCTCTCCTGAATTGACCAAAGAGCGGATGTTCCAGCGGATTACAGGGACAATAGATGAGAAACCACCTGTGCTGAAATTGTCACCAATTTTGATAACAGAGTGGAAGCTTCTTTTTCCGATGCTGTCAAATGCTAAGTCTACCGCAGCGTAATTATATCTGTCGTAAGCGGAAAGGAAAGCAGGCTTGTCTGTAGAGGTTCCTTTGTGCTCTACATAAACCACATAAAAAGTCTCATCTTCAAGTTTGATCGGTTGTCCCGCAGACAGGAAGTTGTTGAAACGAATCTTTACATTACCGGAGGATCCATTAGCTACTGCTGCCTCTGTACCTTTGATTTTGTAAGATGCATCACCAACCACCGTTAGCTCATCTTCGTCAATTTCCTTGTCCTCAGCGTCAGCAGGCTCCCACTTATAAAGCAGAATGTCAAGATTTTCATCCTTATTGTTTACTGCACCTTCGATACCAAAACTTACAGTGCTGGATTGGAAGTTTTTACCATCCTTAATGTAGTAAACATTTCCATAACCCCACGTTGGGGTTGAGCCCGCCGCGATTACCGGCGCAACGCTTCTCGTACGTCCATTGTCTTTGGCAAAGGTGGAGTCAGAAACACCAAATGCAAAGCTAAGCGTATTGTTCCAAGGCTCTATATCGGTTGAGTCAGAACGCAATTCATAAATCCCTACGTAGTTGGATTTAGGACCTGTTGGTTCAAATCCTTTGGGGAAAGTTTTATTCTCAATGGTCGTGTCAGGTTGTACTGTTCCGTACTTTAACTCATTGGTAAACACCGCAGGCGGAACCGGCTGTCCACTTGCATTAAGCGGATAAATGGTCATCGTATGCGTCACATTAGTCTGCGCTTTTTTACCGATGTTGCTGATGTCATTAAGGAAATACGTTTCTCTGGTCTGAGAAATCGGCGTGAAGATGTTCTCTGCCGGAGCAAAGAAAGTCTGATTTGCCTGTAGGTTATTGTTCTCCATTGGCACAATCGCAACGTCATCAATCACCCAGAAATAGTAGTTGCCATCGAAAGAGAATTTTACCTTGAAATTCGATGTCCCTCCAGCTCCGGGAAGTTGTACACGGGTAACCACGGTTGGAGAATAAGTAGTGCTCAACTGATTCGACTTTGTAAGTTCGTTTACCGTAATTGCTATTGGATCAGACCACGTAGCGCCGTTGTCGCGACTATACATAATGGCTGTTGATGCACTTGCAACCCCTGCAAGTCTTGGACGATTAGATCTGAAATTGCGGAACAATTGGCTGAACACCAGAGTTACATCATTGTGACCTGTTAAGTCAATAGTTGGTGAGATCAAATCTCCGGCATGAGGAGCCGGACAGGTCCCTTTGCCAAACTGGCCTTGTTTTCCACCATTGTCAAGATAGTCTGAGTCAAAAACAGCCGCACCATTTGTTTTGGAAGCAGATTCGAGACCAGTGGCACCGGCATATGCACCAATTGATTTGGCAGTTTCGGACCATGTCCACAATGCTGCAGAAGCTTTTGAGGGGTCTGTTGAGCTGACGCCAACTGCAGTCCATCCGTTCAGACCGCCATCAAATTCGCCGTCTTGACTGCCCGGACCACCCCAGAGGATTTTTTCCTGTGCTGCAGCCAGATTGATAAAAAGCACTGCTACTGAGAAAGTAAGAAAAATTTTTTTCATTTAGAAAAGTTTAAAATTTACAAAAAATCGTGTGATTGTGCAAAATTAGGATTATTATCCAAAAAGTGAAGCGAACGGATTGAAATTTGAGAAGGCACAAGGAAAAATTGCACAGTTTTTACAACGCCTCTTGAAAGGTGTTGAACAGTTGCTAAAATTGTATGTGTTAAGACATTTATGTTGTCCCGGTGCGAGAATGTAAATATTTTTTGACGTTCTAGTTCAGTTTTTTTTTGACTTGTGTCATATTTTCAAGCACTTTACTGCAATTAGTTCAAAACTGTTCTATCTTTGCCACGAAATTTGAAGTCTACAGACCTGATATGGAACAGTACCATATCAGGTCTGTTTTCAAAAATAGCATTAGCAAATACTTAAAATCATTACATCTTATGTTGCCACTAAGTCAAGATTATATCGAACAGCTGGAAGCGATTGCAGGTTCTATTCAGGAGTCTGAGCAACTGGCACAATACATGGAGTCCGAAGAGGAGGAAGATTACAAGGTTCTACAACAAATGTACGAGCCGATCATCGCCGAATTGCACCTGGAAGTGGCGAAAAATGATCCTTTGCAGCTGATTGCATTTGAGAAAGTGCTTCTGGATCCTGCATTTGAGGGTCTGTTTCTGCCGAAAGTACTATCATACAGCATTCTGAGAGGCGAAGTTTCTGCCCATGATTGCAAATACACCCGCCAGCAGGACCATTTCAAGGACATACTGACTGCCATCATTCAGTCTCCGAATTTCGAGTGGCTGAAAAAGCGCATTGGGATGACCGTTCAGACAGGTTTTATGCTGAGTAGTGATATTTGGATTACCAACCTCATCAATAGCTTCCAAAACAAGCGCTTCAGATACTATCTTCAAAGCAGCAAAGTTGACAAATTCCGTTTTGAAGCGGAAAGACGTTTGCATTGGGACCGCTATAAAAAGCAGTTCAGCAATGAAATTTATTTCACTGCTGACTTTCCGACGCAGATCTCTGAACTCAAGGTACTTTACCCATCTGTTAAGGATTTTGTTTTTCAACGCGTTTCAAGACACCTGGACAACAGCAGTTTTATGCCACAGATGAAGGAGTTTATTGAGAACAATTCATTCTGGGGGCATCCTGAACATATTGAGATGCTTGGAATGTTTGCCAATTTCTTTGAATTAAACAAAGAAGAGTCTACTAAGCTTTCTGACATATTTAATAGTCAGCGCAAATCTGTTTCAGGATTCGCCGATATCTACTTCAACTGGTTACTGGAGGCGCTTAACTCAAATGCCTCAGTTGATAGCAGCTGCGACCTCAGGGTTTCAACAATCATTGATAAAAAAATCAAAGATGACCTCAGCAGTTATTATGAGCTTGCTTCGCTGGTTGCTAAAAGTGGATACACTGATGAGAAAGTCATAGATGCCGTAAGGGTTTTCCACAACAACCACGAAGGATTGTCGACCATAAATCAGTGCGTTCGCCGAATGATTTTTATCAATATCAGAAGATACATGAAGCAACTGGAGCCAATGCAGTACCACGAATATTTTGACCTGAATAAAACATTTACAGCCTACATGCATGCTTTTGGAAACCAGAAATTCAATCAGGATGTTGAGGATGTTTCACTAGAGTTCATCAACAATTCATTGAAAAAATTCACGGACAAACGAAGCAATGATTATCAGAAAATCAAGAAGTTTGTAGCCGGTACTTTCGTGGAAATGGGTTTCCTCAACGACAAGGAAATTGTTGAGATGTTCAAGACCAGAAGAAAGAAAAAAGATTGAAATCAGTCAATCACCCTCTGTTCAAAATAGTTTCGAAAATAATCAAAAGCCGCAGTCAGGTATCTGACTGCGGCTTTTGATTAAAAAGAAAATCCCGCGGAGGGGGGTATCCGCAGGATTTTTAATCCATACTATGAGAAAACTTTGACAAATATAATTCGGAGGCTTTGTTGCTTATCTGTGCAATTAGGTAATGGTTCTATGTAATTATTTAGCGGTAGTTATTTTGGGTTTAGCGGTAGTCAATGCCAATGCTGATAAATTTTACATTTCATACAGTACTTCTTTCAGCATTTAATATCTTTGATTGCTTTACAATAATTAGACCGTGACCGAGAAATTAATAGAAGTAAGAAATCTTGCCATAACTTTCAATGCATGTGGACAACCCCACACCGCTGTGAGGGGGATTAGTTTTGACGTATTCGGTTCTGAAATCATAGGGATAACCGGCGAATCGGGTTCGGGAAAGAGCGCAACAGTTCTTGCGCTAATGAAGCTAAATGGAGTTTCGGAGAATGTAAAGTTGGAGGGCGAAATTTTGTATTCTATGAAAAAAGGTGGCATGGTAAACCTCCTTTCTGCAGATAATGCAATATTGCAAAAGGTGAGGGGAGGTATGGTTTCAATGATTTTTCAGGAGCCAATGACTGCGCTTAATCCCCTAATGACATGTGGGTGTCAAGTCGTCGAAATGCTCATGCTTCATCGGCAAATGACAAGGCAGGAAGCCAGAGCGGAAACAATGACGCTTTTTCAAAAAGTCAATCTCGATGATTCAATTCGCTTTTTTAACGCATATCCCCACGAACTCTCCGGTGGACAGAGGCAAAGGATTTTAATCTGCATCGCGATTTGTTGCAGGCCTCAGTTGTTGATTGCCGATGAACCTTCAACTGCGCTTGATCCCGTTAACCAAAAACAACTCATTGAACTTATTCTTAGAATTAGAGGGGAGTTTGGTTTGTCGCTGATAATGGTGTCGCATGACCTTACTTTATTATCTCAGATTACGGATAGAATACTGGTTATGCAAAATGGAAACATAGTTGAGCAAGGTGCTACAAAGGAAATTCTTGGAAATCCGTCTCATTCCTACACAAAAGGTCTGGTTTATTGCAACAATCCAATGCACAATCGGTGCAGTAAACTGCCTACAATAAGTGATTTTTCAAGAAAAAATTTCGATACTACAGGATTCGTCCAAAGCACTTCTGACGCAAAGGCTGATATTAAAAGTTACATTGAAAAACGTAAATTGCTTCTTGCGGACAGAAGAGAAATATTGCTTGTTGATAAACTCAGCGTCAGATACAATCCGAGAGTTTCATGGTTGCGTGCGCCCAGCCAAATGGTGTATGCACTGAACGAAGTTACCCTTAACGTCATGGAAGGTGAGACAGTCGGTATTATTGGACCCTCTGGCGCAG
>CANHEE010000154.1 GCA_947459655.1 Lewinellaceae bacterium | reverse complement strand
CTGACCGTAGCAGTTAAGGTAGGCGATACGCAACCCGGGGGGAAGCAACCGGCACCCGTATTGTATTGTGCAACTTGATTGCCTGCGCAGGTGATGTAGGTTCCATCTGTCTGGCTGATGGGGACGCCGTATGTTATGGTTGTTGTACAGCCCCCGAACTTGATTATCAAGGGGTTGCCGCTTTGAGTGTTCTTGAAATAATCTGCGGCACCGGTATAGTTTCCTGCCACTACATAAGTCGTACGACCGCAGTATGAGCTGAGGTTGGGTATTGGTGTCATAGACGACAATCCTCCAGGCGCTGAGGCTGCAACAGATGAGTTAAATGCCATCACCGGGCTATTGGGAGGAATCGGGTTTGGTGCTGCAGCAAATGCTGCACAACCTGCCCAGGCATTCAGTTGAGCTACAATACTGGGTACAGCAGGGTTTCCAACTCCGATGTAATTGCTTGCAGATGGTGGCAAAGCCGGAGGAGGTGCCCCGTTTGAACTTGAAGTATTGATGGTCGTTGGGTCAAATGGTACATTTCCGGTATTGAAAATGAAAAATTCGTGGTATGCCTCGATACCGCAGGAGTTGACAAGAACCATCTGTAGGGTGGGGCTTCCCGGAGTGCATGTGCCACTTTCAACCCATGTCGGCAATTGGGCGTAAACAGATAAATGTGCTGAAAGGAGAAAAACAAAGAAAAATAATATTCTTTTCACTAGAATAATTGAGGTTTAGACTTGTTAAAGTGTAGTGTGCAAACTGAGGTTTTCCCGGCTTAATTCTTTCAATTCTTTTTTCGATAAAAAATCATCAAAATTGAAAAAATAAATTCAGTCATTTCTGTCAAAAAAGGCAAAAAATGGTTACAAAATTAGCATATTATTCGCATTTTATCAATTTTTTATTAACATTATTTTATGAATTACGAATTAAACACCATATTTAAAACTCCTTAATTTCGAATTGGAAGTAAGGCAATTAATAACAATCATTATGGACTTTTCTTTCTCTCCCGAATTGCTTTTCTGGGTTTCATTGGTAGGGTTTTCAGCCGGATTTCTTGATGCCATCGTGGGAGGAGGTGGGTTGATTATGACACCTGCGATGATGGGGTTGTTTCCGGGTTTCGAGATACTCAAGATCATGGGTACAAACAGAACCTCCAGCATTTTCGGGACATCTGCTGCCGCATGGAGTTATATCAGAATGGTGACCATATCACCTGGCGTGGTACTGGCTTCAGCAGTTTCGGCAATGATTACAGCAATTATTGGTGTGCAGCTGGCTGCATTGCTCGATCCCAAAGTACTGAGTTTTGTGGTTCTTGTTTTCATTGTTTTTATTGCCATTTATTCCTATTTCAAGCCTTCATTCGGACTATCCGAAAACGCTGTGTCGGAAACAGCAGAGCGCCCGCTCAATGCAGCTCTGGTAGGTGCTGCATGCGGCTTTTACAATGGCTTTATCGGCCCGGGTACAGGAATCATCCTGGTTTTTGCTTTCGTAAGCGTATTGGGAATGAATTTTCTGAGAGCATCAGCTATTTCCAAAGTAACCAATGTGAGTGGTGACCTTGGGTCGTGGATTATACTGGTCTGGAAGGGCTTGGTTTTCTGGCCTGCGGCATTTCCACTTATCGTCAGCAATGTAGCCGGTTCTTACGTGGGAAGCAGGATGGCGATATTGAAGGGGAGCCGTTTCATTAAAACCATCTTTTTTGTAGTTGTACTCTTAATGATTGTCAATCTTCTTTACAAGTTGCTTTGTTCTACTACATGAACAAAGCTCCGAAAACCTGATGCATCAGAATATAAATCGACATGCATAGAACGAAATACCCAAATCCTTTCTTCAATTGGCCGGGCTTGATGAATTTGCTCAGGTACATTCCAATAAAAATCCCCACCGAGGCAATACCAGTGAAGATGAGTAGGAAGCTCCAGTCAAGACTAAAATCCACCTCCAGAACATCAAATAAAAATCCACTGAGCGAATTGATGGTTATGATCAGCAGCGAAGTTCCGATCGTCAGTTTGATTGGGAGTCTTGCGAAAGTTACCAGCGCAGGGACTATCAAAAAACCACCGCCTACGCCAAGTATGGCTGTCAATCCACCAACAATGCCTCCCTGGATGGCGATTGCCTTGTAGTTGAAAGAAATGTTTTTAATATCTTGTTCCTGTACAGGAGTGATTTTTCCGGCAATCATATTGAGTGAGGCAGCCATCATTACAAATGCGAAGACAATCATGATGGCCACGTCCTTGGTTAGGATAAAATCTTGAAATTCCACTATATCATCCGGAATAACTGGCATAATGAAATGCTTGAATAATAGCATTACAAACAGCGAAGGGACGAAAAAAACAATTGCGGATACAAGGTGCAGTTTTTTTAGAATGAGGTTTTGAACCGTTCCAACAAGAGAGGTGATGCCGACTACAAACAAGGAGTAGGTCGTAGCATATTTGGGTTCGATTCCCACTACAAAAACGAGGATTGGCACCGTCAGTATTGATCCCCCTGCGCCCACCAGTCCGAGTGTAATTCCCACGAACAGTGAAAGCGCATATGCTATGAGATCCTCTGCCAAACCTGTTTGATTTCTTGTTATTGAAAAAAGTTATTTCGTGCTTTCGCGGTCTTCCCTGCTTTTTGGTTTGAAGTTCAGGTGCAAGGAAATGGTATGCGAGTAAAAACGTGCTTCACTGCTGCCGACGTTGGCATAGGCGTAATCAAGATTTATGCTTCTGATTCGCAGTCCAACCCCTACTGCTGTCTGCATGGTCCAGAATGAAAGCTGACTGAAGGTATTGTCTTTTTGAAAATTGCTGACTCCTGCCCGGACGAAAATGAGATTGTCGTAACCCAGTTCGATTCCGCCTGCCGGACTTAGGCTGAAAGGGTCTCCTGAAACCAGGGTATTTCTTCTGCCGTCCGTGGTTATTTTTGCGTTAATCTCTCCCGAAATATCTAGTTTTTGGGCTATTTTGGTTTTTATACCTGTTCCCAGGGTGATTCCGGGAGTAGTATTCTCGATACCACTAATGGGTATTACATTGTTGTTCAGCTGTAAAATCTGCTTTTCCTTTTCAGTGAAGGAAAAACGCCAGGAATTGAATGTGTTGGTGAGGTCTTTTACTACCAGTCCTGCTCGAAAAATTCCCTTCTGGTATTGCAACGCAGCATCCAATCCGAAGCCCCAGGAACTGGCAAAAGTTCCTATTTTTCTCCGGATAACCTTGGCATTTCCGCCAAAACAAAGGAGGCCGTCACCCAGTCTTTTCTGCTGTGCATAGGTTCCCAGTGCGGCATAGTCTGCTGCGCTGAATTCTCTGATATTGTCGTAATTAATGCTGCCATCTGAGTTGTAAAGGCTCAGTGTGTTGGGGATTTTATCAATTCCAAATCGGATCAGGCTAAATCCAACTGCCCTGCGGTTGTTTTGAATCGGAACTGCCAGACCGATATAATCATAATTGCTGATGCCCGCAAACCAGTCTGTGTGCATCAATCCAAGATTGATACCCTGTCTCTTCTCCATATTGGCCAGGGCTGCGGGATTCCAATAAGCGGCTGTTGCGTCATTTACTGAAGAGACCACCGCACCACCCATTGCTTGTCCCCGTGCACCCACACCGATGTTCAAAAATTCATTGCTGTACTTCTGCGCCTGAAGGCCGGACCAGAAAAGTAAATTTATAAACAGCAAACCCGATTTGGTGAGTTTTGTATGCATACCGGTGTATTGTGTGTAACTGGATTTTTTTTCAAAAACGAAATGCTCGGTCGGTATATTTCTTTGCAAAAATCACAATTTTTTTTCGCTAATTATAACATTGGCCGGGTTGTTTTGCGAATAGAGGTAATTATTTATCGGTGGAAAACAATTCAGTGTTGGTGTACCACAGATAGAAAGAAAAATCCCGGACAATTAAAAAGATGTCCGGGATTTGATATTCACCTAATTTCGAATAATTTGGTGTAACTGCGTTTAATTGTCAGTAATTCCTAGCGAAAACGACCCGCTGCCGCGATGGATTGCCCGTAAGGATACATTTTCCATCTTCTTCTGTTGCATCCAGCGGGATGCATCTGATTGTGGCCTTGGTCAATTCCTTTATTTTATCTTCTGTTTCCGGGCTTCCATCCCAGTGTGCCATGATGAAACCTCTGGTGGTATCGTCTTCAATGATGCGCACGAATTCATCCCAGTTGTCGACCAAGTAGGTTCTGCTGCTGCGGAAATCTAGGGCTCGTTGAAATAGGTTAGATTGAATGTCTTCAAGAAGTTTTTCAATATGGCCGACAATTCCTTCAAGGGCTACGGTTTCTTTGGTTTTAGTGTCTCGACGGGCTACCTCGATAGTGCTGTTTTCAAGGTCGCGCATACCCATGGCAAGTCTGACGGGAACACCACGCATTTCATAGTCTGCAAATTTGTTTCCGGGTCTTTTGGTTTCGTCATCGTCAAACTTCACTTTGTATCCCTTCGACTTGAGCTCTGCCATCAACGGTTTTACCTTAGCGAAAATCTCATCCATCTGTTCTGTTCCCTTGTGGATGGGAACGATGACGACGTGCAAGGGGGCGATTTTCGGTGGTACCACCAAACCATCGTCATCAGAATGCGTCATGATCAGTGCTCCTATGAGTCGCGTTGATACGCCCCAGCTGGTCGCCCAGACCAATTCCATTTGTCCTTCCTTGTTCTGAAATTTCACATCGAAAGCTTTTGCGAAATTCTGACCGAGGAAATGCGATGTACCTGCCTGGAGAGCCAGTCCGTCCTGCATCATCGCTTCGATACAATAAGTGTCGAGGGCTCCCGCAAATCGTTCACCGGGTGTTTTTCTGCCCCTGATTACCGGGATGGCCATGTAACCCTCCACAAAATCGGCATATACATCCAGCATGCGTTCGGTTTCCTCAACAGCTTCTTTTGCAGTTGCATGGGCGGTGTGGCCTTCCTGCCAAAGGAATTCTGCTGTTCTGAGAAACAAACGGGTTCTCATTTCCCAACGTACTACGTTCGCCCATTGATTGATGAGCAAAGGCAAATCGCGGTAACTTTTTATCCAGTCGCGGTAAGTATTCCAGATGATGGTTTCTGATGTAGGACGAACAATCAGCTCTTCCTCCAGTTTGGCTTCCGGATCAACAATCACACCTTTTCCATCTGGATCGTTTTTTAGTCTGTAGTGCGTCACAACAGCACACTCCTTTGCAAAACCCTCTACGTGGTCGGCCTCTTTACTGAGAAAACTCTTGGGTATAAACAAAGGGAAATAGGCATTGACGTGTCCTGTTTCCTTGAACATGCGGTCCAGCTGGTCGCGCATGTTCTCCCAGATGGCATATCCATACGGCTTTATAACCATGCAGCCCCTCACATCTGAATTCTCTGCCAGGTCTGCCTTTTTTACGATATCAAGGTACCATTGAGAGTAGTTTTCATTTCTTCCCGTAATTTCCTTAGCCATTATGCCCTTTTTTATTTGCTGTTTAACTGATTTCTGATGATAATTTTCTAAAAAGTTGGCAAAAATAATGCCTTTTCGCCGAAAAGTTCTGCATTTAAGGCTTTTTAGCAGAAAAGAAGACCTAAATTATCGTGAATGAAATTATACCAATACCTGTAGCCATATTGGCGATGAATTTAAAGTCTTAAAAAAGCTATTTTTTGTATCCATTTTCGGCGAGAAACCG
>CANHEE010000153.1 GCA_947459655.1 Lewinellaceae bacterium | reverse complement strand
ATTGGGAATGCATATTACCGAGGCGTGGCCAAGCAGAAATCCTTCCCTTGCGAAAGAATCAAAATCAATGCTGAGGTCATTTATTTTCTCAACAGGTACCAGTCCACCGAGCGGACCACCTATGTGCATGGCTTTTACTCCTGTCCGGAATCCCTGACCCAGTTCATTGACGACAACCGATAGTGGGGTTCCCATATCCACTTCGTAAATGCCTGGACGATTGAAGTGGGAATCAAGTGAAATGAGCTTGGTGCCGGTTGATTTTGCTGTTCCAATCGAAGCGTATGAAGCACCTCCATTGTCTACTATGTAGGGCAGGTTTGCAAGCGTCTCAACATTGTTGACAACAGTAGGCTTGTTGAACAGACCTTGCTGTGTCGGAAAAGGCGGTCGAATCCGCACCTCCGGTCTTTGACCCTCGATGGAAGACAATAGTGCTGTTTCTTCCCCGCAAATATAGGCACCTTGTGCCTTGATGACTTTCAAATCGAAGTCAAATCCGCTGCCAAGAATATTTTCACCCAGCAAATTTTCTGAGCGCAACCAGTTGATCGCATCAATGATGATGTCTATGGATTCCGGGTATTCTCCTCGGATGTAAACCACTCCACGGGATGCTCCTGCGATATATCCCGCGATGATCATCCCCATCAGAAGCGAATGGGGCCGCTGCTCCATGATATAGCGGTCTGAGAAAGCGCCGGGGTCGCCTTCATCTGCGTTACACACGATGAAACGTTGAGTAGCCTTTTCATTCCTGCAGGAATCCAGTTTGAATGCAATCGGAAAGCCCGCGCCACCGCGGCCTCTTAGACCGGATACTTTAAGTTCTTCGAGCAGATTGTCGGTTGAAGTAAACAATGCTTTTCGAAGTACTTTATAGTGTGATAAAGGCTCGCTGTAATCTTTTGTCAGAACAGGTGTGCCACTGTGGCCGACATGGTAGTATTCCCTTCCTTTTCCCTGCCCACTTATGATTTTTTCAAGTTGTGTGAAATCTTGACCCGAGTAATTTTTCCCATTATACCAGAAAGCAGCGTTTTCATGGCAGCGACCAAGACAGCACATTTCACCTATTTCGTTATCTTTGAAATGCTTCGACAACTGATTTTTTATTTCATTTTGTGTGCCTGCGCACATGCATGCGCTACCGTTGCAGACATAAACTTTTTTGCCTCTGTTTTCTGGTTTTAGAAAATCATAAAAGGAAACGGCTCCGTAGACAGTTGATTTTCCGACTAAAAACTCATTGCGAATCCGCTCAAGTGACTCGGCGTCAGGTGTTCCCTGAGTGGCAGCTGCCTTACCCAATTCTTCGAATAGATTCTTGTCAAGGCCTTTCCGGCCGGATAACTCGCTGATATTTTTTGACATACAGGATTGTTTTTCGGACAACAATTTAAAAGATAGCATTTGTCCAATCAAGTTCTTTATTCTATTCCAGTCAACATTAATGCTGTCAGGGCATCATTATTTTTTTCTAGCGGGCATTCTCAGACTGTCTAATGGAAATCTGGCTGCAAGGGAATCTCTCACCACTTTTGTCCATTTGATGATGGCTTCTTTCTGGCTGGCGTTCAATGCTGCCGCCCTATGGATGAGTGTGTAGGAGCGCATGGGCATCTCATCCTCTCTAATCATCTCTTCAATCTCCTCCATCTTATGCTGTTGCAAGTACGCAGGTCTGTCACCTAATGTTGAAAAATTTAGGTGTTTTTTACCGTCTTTGATGTGATTTTGAAGCCAGATTCCCACCGGTTGAATATTTGCATACCATGGATAGTTGGTATAGTTGCTGTGGCAGTCATAGCAGGATTGCTCAAGCACGGATTTGACATCCACAGGTATTTCAAACCTCGTTTCTACACTTTTACTGTTGTCCCCCGAATCGTTACGGGATGGTTGATAAAACTGCAAGCCGACAATGACAATTAGTGATGCATAAAGGAACTTGCGCAACAGATTTTTAATCATTTTACTTTATTTTGATTAAACAAATGTACTGATAAACGAGACAAATGTTGCTGTTTTGACCTTAAAAGCAGATAAAATATTTTGTTCGCTCCACGCAAAAAAAACACCCGATTGATTTTGTCAACCGGGTGTTGATAGGTATTTTGTCTGCTTTTGGAAAATTTTAAGGCTGTTGTTTAAAATTTATCCCAGAAAAGCTTCGTTTCTACTTTGTCTCCACCAATTGAGGCGGCCGCTCTGGCATAATTGGCAGCGTTCAGATTTTTTTCCTGTGTAGGATAAGTGTATCTGACCGGGAACCCTGAGACGGGATCATCAGGAAGATTCAGCTTTGGTGCATCCAGTCTTCTAATTTCGGTCCAGGCCTCCCATCCACGGTTGTATAGAGCGAGCCATTTCTGGGTTCCGATTTTCTGCTTCCAGTCACCTGCAGCTGTTGCATAAGCGACTGATGGTTGTGCAATATAGGCATCTGCCGCGGCAGAGCTGGCACCCCAGTAAAGCAATGAGGAACGTACACCGGCATTATAGTAATCACCTGCATTTCCAGAAATGAAGCCCCTTTCAACGGCCTCGGCAAGAAGGAAAGAAACCTCAGAATAATCCATCAGAAGAGCCTCGAATCCCTGAGAGGTGATTCTTGATCCAGGTTTTGAGAAAGCTGCATAGTTGTTTCCGGCTCCTACTTTTCCTCCTGAGTATCCTCCTTTGGCATCATTGGTAAAAAATGCCGGTACGCGAGGATCCTTGAGCGCAGTCATCAGATTAACCAACGTGTCTGTCGCAATAAAGTCCTTGCGGTTGCTTTGGATCAAATCCACCCAGATTGGGTTGGTATTAGGCGGAGCACTGAGGTATTGGAATGCGATATTTTCTGCTGCCGAGCTTACGGCGTTTGTTCCAACAGAAACCACCGTTTCCTTTGCGAGTGCAGGATCAGCATCTGCGAGCATCATTCCCAAACGCAGTTTTAGTGAGTAAGCGAAAGTTTTCCAGGCAGCAACATCACCTCTCATTAACAGGTCGTTGCCACCGAAAGCTTCACTTTTCACATCCAGATCCGCGATATTTTTGTCAAGTCTCTTGATCAGGTCTGCAAAAACAGCCGCCTGCTTGTCATACTCCGGATAAACATTGTTGATGTCCAGTGCCTTGCTGTAAGGGATATCTCCGTAGGTAGAGGCCAAAATTGAATAGGCGTAAACCATCAGGATATCGGTACAAGCAGTCTGGTTTTTCTGGACTGCATCCGGTACGAATGTTTTATCTTGTGTAGGAATTTTTGTTTTGCAGTCGCTCAAAGGTTTCAACACATCGATATACCAACTGTTCCAGAAATTCTGCGGAATTTGTCTGGTATTCAGGTCAAAATTTGTTTCATCGAAATAAGTGGTTTCTGTCCACTGCTGAGACAACAGTCTGAAAATATTGCTGTTGACATTTGAGTTGGTCATGATATCACTGAGCTGCCTTTCAGCACCTGCGAAAAGGAAGTCCGGCTTGACATTTTCCGGCTTCTTAGGGTCATTGTTCAGGGTGTCAAAGTCCTTGTTGCACCCATATCCTGACAACCCCAGGACTACTATTAATAATAGATGTATTTTTTTCATATTGCTGTTTTTTAGAATTTAACATTTAGGTTAGCACCGAAAACCCTAACATTAGGGTATGCACCTCCCTGATAGCCCTGCACATTTCCTGAGCTGAAGCCTTCTTCTGGGTCTGTATATGGTGTTTTTTTGTAAAGTATCCACAGGTTGCGACCGTAGACACCCAGTGTTGCAGATTTGATCATTCCCTGTTTGCCCAACCATGATTTTGGTAGGTTGACAGAAAGATTAAGTTCTCTTAGTTTAGCAAAACTGGCATCGTAGATGAATGCAGCCTGAGGATTTCTCCTGTAACCGTAAATTCCAAAATTGGAAGCATCGTAGTATTTGTCATTTGTCGTTCCATCGGCTTTAACTCCAGGCAACTTTACGCCACCGCCCTGAGCAACCGGTGATCTGACCTCCTGACCTCTGTCATTGAGCGCTGCAGTTTCAGGATAAAGTCCTGTCGCAAGTCCGTAGTACATATCCAAAGAGAAAATCTGACCGCCTTGTCTGACATCAATCAGGAAACTGAGGTTGACATTTTTGTACCTAAAGCTGTTGTTGATACCACCGGTCCAGTTTGGATTGACATTTCCGATGATGGAGTTTGAAACTCCATTGTTGAGGTATGCACCTGACGCGCCAACCACTTTTTGGCCATTGAGGTATTTGAAATCAAAACCTTTGATGGTTCCGTAGGGCTGTCCAACTGTAGCATTGATGGTTATACCACCCTGCAGCGAAGCGAGTTCAAGGTTGTCAATTTCACCACCTAGTGTTTTAACAAGGTTTCTGTTGCGGGCCCAGTTAATATCCATTCTCCAGTCAAAATCTCTGGTTTTTACAGGCATTACATAGAATTGTGCCTCAATACCTTTGTTCTGAATATCTCCTGCATTGATGTACTTGAAAGCGTATCCGGTGGTACGGGAAACAGGTGCAGTAACAATCTGGTCTACGGTATTCATTTGGTAGTAGGTCAAGTCAAGTCCCATCTTGTTGTTGAAAAAGCGTGTCTCCAATCCAATCTCAGCACTCTTGGTTCTTTCAGGCTTCAGGTTTGGATTGTTTTTGGTACTGCTTAGCGACGCAAGGGCAACGCCGCCATACGAGGTTGCAAAAACGGATGCATCCCCTTCGGCAAGAGGGTTGACACCGATTCTGTAGAAATCATTTACAATTCTTGTAGGAGCTGCATTGCCCACTTCTGCATAGTTCAGACGCAACTTTCCAAAACTGAAGATGTCGTTCTCAGGAATAAATTTGCTGAAAATGAATCCAAGAGACGCAGCTGGGTAGAAGTAGGAGTTGTTGGCCACCGGCAAAGAGCTCGCTTTGTCTCTTCTTGCTGAAACATCGAGGAAAAGAAAATCATCGTAGTTCAGTACGCCCTGCGCGAAAATACCGTTAACCTGCAGCCTGGATGCAACCTCCAGTGGAGCGTTGCGGCTGTTGGCACTGTTTGCAAGAGCATAAATGCCCGGAATGGCCAGACCTCCATTGGTCTTGTCTGAAATAGAATTGATATCAGTTTTTCTGACGTTCGAACCAAGCAATGCGTTAAATTTCATTTTGTTGGCTACCTTAAGCTGGGTTGTAGTCAGCATCAGATCGAAGTTCTTTTCCTGGAATGTTCTGTCAAACCTGGAGTACTCGGATACATCCACGGATCCGACAGCAATGCGCTCTTCCTGGAACTCGGTATATCTGTCGAGTGACATCTGTCCTCTGACGTTCAGCCAGTTGGTCAGTTTCAGATCGGCTGCCAGATTTCCAAAATAGCGTCCACGGCCGTCATTTTCATAGTTCTGGAACCTGGTCCAGTAAGGATTATCCCAGTATATAGGTCCTGATCCGCTCAAATCACCCCAGTTCCATGTTACATTTTTCTGGTTACGGTTGTAGGCAGCCTCTTGAGATTTGAGGTCAACGCCCACATTCCACCACTGTCTGAAATTGGTCATCAGGTTCTTGGAATCGTAACCGGTACCGTAGCGACCGGTAGCAGACAAATTGGTGTAGTTGATATTTGAACTCACTTTCAGACGTGAAGTAATGTTGTAGCCTGCACCAAAATTGATCAGGTCTTTGGTCATATTGCTGTTTGGCAGTATGCCTTTGTCTGTCATGTGATTGTAGCCAAGTTTAAAATATCCTTTGTCATTGCTACCGTCGATGTTCACGCCATTGTTTGTTCCTACCGCATCCTGGAAAAATGTGCCGGGGTCATTTGCGGCAGCTACCCATGGTGTGGCTTTTTTGTAGTTTGGTGAT
>CANHEE010000152.1 GCA_947459655.1 Lewinellaceae bacterium | reverse complement strand
TTTGAAACCACCTGTGGTGTAAGAACAGTTCCTATACCCGCTTTTACTACGGTATCGGGTACGATTTGTGCGTAACCGTTGTACTGGGTGAGTTTTCCGAGCACTTTTATTTTGTCTCCCTCTTTAACTTTGTAACCAAAGTTTTTGCCGGCGCTGAAAATTCCGATACCATCACCTGCTGCATCTACTATCACGAATTCCAGTCCATCAGGTCGGAAATTAATTGAGTTCACCACACCGGTGACTTCAAATATGTTGTTAAGATTTACCAGAACACCATTGGTGTTTACACTTTTGGCATCCCTAATGCTTCCTGTTGAAACACAACCTGAAATGGTAACGAGAACGCTGGCTGTGCTGGATAAGGTTCCATCAGTGATGGTATATTTAAAATCATCAACACCGCAGTAGTCTTTGTTTGGCGTGTAGGTGATACTGTCTTTGGTTGCGTTGATTGCAATAGTTCCCTTTCCCGGTACAGTTGTGGCAGAGATGGTTACCGGGTTGTTGAAGATATCATTTTTCAGTACGCCAATGGTAATTTTTTTATTTACCGTCATGTTTACCGCATCATTTGTAGCTACAACTACATTACCAGCTCTACAGTTGTCTTCAAACGGGGTAACAAACAATTGAATATTATTGATTTTTGCAGTTGATGGGACAAGGCAGGTTGACCAGTTTGCCGGATTGTAATTGTCTGTATTCGGATCGCAAAGTACGGCGCTTGCTCCACTTCCATTGGGTTGCGTTGGCCATGGGGCTTTACTGCTGTATCGAACCGAATCTGCAAGCACATTTGATTTAGACCATAATTCTATGGTTTCGCCTGAATTATTTATGCCATCTCCTAAGCGCCATTGTCTGCAGTCTTTACCAAATTTAGATTTGAAATAGGTCGCATTATTTGCAATGACATAATATTTTTTGGGGTCAAGACTGACGTTGGGAAGTGTGTCTCTGAATGCATTTTTGAAATAGTATCCATTCAGATTAACAGCTGACGAGCCGTTGTTGTATATTTCCACAAATTCGAGTGAATCTGTTCCGGGATTTGGAGCGTCATAAAAGATTTCACTGATGACCAGCTGGGCATCTGCTGTGGTTAGGAATGGACAAAAGAAGGCAATAAGTAATAATTTTCTCATTAGTTAAAGTTTTAAAATGATAGGTGACAAAGATAGAAAGTTATTGGCGATTCAGCGCACGCATGTTCTCAAAATTTAAAGATTGTAATTCCGACCTGAGTATTTGGCAGTAAATACAATCAAATCATAAAAGGTTTTCATTTGTGCTGAACCAATGGTAGCTTTCCTTGTTAGTACTTTTCATTTAAAAGGTTGCCTGGTCGCAGAAATCAAATATTACATTTGCAGACAGATCTAATTGAGATCGAAATAACAATTGTTCAGTACAGTTGATTTGATATAGTAATAATTAAAACAATATATGAAAACCATCCTTTTACCTTTTTTCTGTTTATTCGTATTTTCAAGTTTATATGCTCAAAAACCTGCCGGATTTCAATCAAATTCAATGAAAATTGGTAGATTGTATGGAAGAATCATAGATGAAAACAAAAAGCCGGTTGCCTATGCGACTGTTGCACTCTATGTAAGCAGAGGAAAAAAAGACAGTCTGATTGCGGGGAATTTGAGTGAACAAAATGGTGATTTTAATCTGACTGAACTTCCATTCGGTAGATTCAGAATCAGTATTTCATTTGTAGGATACAAAACGTATTCTCAGTTGGTTGTGGTACGGCCGCCGGACTTTGTTGAACAAGATTTGGGTAATATTGCATTACAGGTCGATGAACAGGTGTTGAAAGAGGTTGAAATCAGTGCTGAAAAATCTCAATCACAACTTGCACTTGATAAACAGGTATTTAACGTAGGACGAAATGCTGCTTCAGTAGGTGGAACCGCCGAAGATGTATTGCGTGCTGTGCCTTCTGTTACCTTGGATGTTGATGGAAATGCGAAGCTTCGAAACAACTCGACAACAGTTTATTTAGATGGAAGGCCCTCTCCGGTAGCGTTGAATCAAATTCCTGCAGATCAGATTGAAAAGGTGGAAGTAATAACCAATCCGTCTGCCAAATATGAAGCACAGACTTCTGGAGGAATAATCAACATCGTCTCCAAGAAGAACAAAAAGCCAGGTTACAATGGTTTTGTGACACTTAGCGCCGCTACCGGTGATCGTTACAATGCTACGCTCAGCCTTAGTGCTAAAGAAGGAAAAAACAATTTTACCGGCTTTTACAACCGTTGGCAAAGCAGTCAGCCCTCAACAGGCTATTCTCACCGGACCAATTTGCTGAATTCCTCGGTAACCGGATATTTTGACCAGAACAATAGCTCCTTCAGCAACAACCTAATGCAGTTCGGAAGTTTGGCTTGGGAAAGAACACTAAATAACAGAAATGCACTCACACTGACGGCAAATTACAGGGGTGGACGATTCAACTGGAAAGAGGATCAACGATTCATTTTATCTGGTCCATTAAAGGAGCAATTGGTGCAAGGCAGTAGAACCATTGACCCAAATAACAGTTGGGAGAATTATGGGGCATCTTTGAACTGGAAAAAAACGTTCCCGAAGAAGGGGCACGAAATCGTCAGTGATTTGAATTACAACCGTGGTTTTTCAGGTAATGCAGCGGACTGGATAACTACCGAAAAAGATATTAGCGGTAGCCAATCAATGCTGAAAAACATCATTTCGGGAGGTAATAATTCACATATGCTCATCTTTCAGGTTGATTATACGAATCCGATTAACGATAGCACCAAACTGGAATTTGGAGTGCGCAGTAGTCTTAGTCAACGTGACCAGCAGTATTTTAATGACCAAATTGATGAGCAAGGAAAAATGTTGCGTTTAGATCAATTTTCTCAGGATTTTTTCCTCACAGATTATATCAATGCAGGTTATGTAAACTACTCCAGCAGATGGAAAGGTATAGGCTACCAGGCGGGATTGCGTTACGAACAGTCGAATCTCAACGCAAAATCCAATATTGGTGGAACCGGTTTCGGTTACAATTATCCCGGAACGGCGTCAGATATTTTCAAAGTACTTTTTCCAGCAGTTTATTTATCAAAGAAATGGAGCAATGGTGCTGAACTGCAGTTCAATATGAGTAGGAAAATCAATCGTCCCGACTTTATGCGTTTGATGCCTGTAATTCGAACGGCCGACAGGCAGAATATCCAGATTGGTAACCCGAAATTACAACCTGAATTTATCAATCTCTTTGAGTTCAATTACAACAAATTATTCAAATCCAATAACTGGTTGCTTTCTCTCTATTTCAGAGATGAACAGAACACAATCGTACCTTTTGCATACACCAGTCCTACGGATACAACTATACTGATCAGTACATATGTGAACGGGAGCAGAGGTTTCCGTTCAGGCATAGACAACACTTTGAAACTGGAAATCACCAAAAAACTTGAGCTTACCACCAATATCAATGCTTTCAATATGCTTTTTCGAGCACAGGGCATTGAGCGCAGGGGTTATGCACTGAATGGAAAAATTAATGTGAACTATAAATTCCCTAAAGACATCAGTCTACAGGGAACGTATAACTATGAGTCTCCGAGAATTTTTCTGCAGGGCCGCGAAAGAGATAACCAATTTCTGGATGTAGCGCTGAAGAAAGACATAACGCTTGGTGATATTTTGCCTTCCAAAAAGATGTCCGGTGCTGGAAACATACGTCTGGGGTCACTTACTTTTTCCGTAAGTGATGTATTTAATACTAGAAGAAATCTTCGATTCTTTGAAACGTCGTATTTTACTCAGGAACTTCAGCGCCGCAGAGACCTTCGTTTTTACAAAGTTACTCTTCAATTTTTCTTCGGTAAACCTGACGCTTCGATCTTTAAAAGGAAAAGTGGACGCCCTTCTGGTGGTGACGCACAAATGGAATTCTAGAGCTGATTATAATAATTCAGCATCCTCACTGCAGAAGCGTTGGCCGCAAATGCGCAAAGATTAGTATATGGGCTATCAGCGACCGGTCTGATGTGATACTTACATCCTGTCTCTGAGGCAATTTTAGTGTTGTTTTTTTAGAAATTCTTCGTAACCGTCCTTTTCGAGTTGACGAAATTTATCGCCCACATTATCAGCAAGTTTTTGTTTGTAATCAATGATGCGCTCTTGTAGTTCCGGAAATCCTGCGCTCAATATCTGGGCGGCGAGGATACCGGCGTTTGTTGCACCATTAAGTGCGACAGTCGCAACCGGAACACCTGTAGGCATTTGGAGAATAGAAAGGACGGAATCCCAGCCGTCGATAGAATTGCTGGATTTAATGGGAACACCGATGACCGGCAACGGCGAAATGGAAGCGATCATCCCAGGTAGATGTGCTGCACCACCAGCACCGGCTATAATGACCTTGATGCCTCTCTCGTGGGCTTTTTTGGCAAAATCAAATAGCCTGTCCGGCGTCCTGTGCGCAGATACTATCGTAACTTCTGCTGTAATGTTGAATTCTTTAAGGATATCTGCGGCCTTGGCCATTACCGGTAAGTCGCTATCGGAACCCATGATGATTGAAACCATTATTATTGCTATTTAGGTGATGCGTCGTTATTTTGTGTATTAAATTTTGATGCGAGATTGGGATAATCGGTTATGATACCATCTACTCCTATCTGAATAAGATTATTTATTTGCTCAAAATTATTTACCGTCCATGAAATAACCCTAATATTCATGGAATGGCACTTGTCTACCGTTCTCTTTGTTAAAATCTTGTAATGGCAGTTGTAATAATCAGGTAAAAAACCCAACTTTCGCAAATTCCATTTCAACCCTTTCTTATTTTCAACTAGTAAACCAAGGGGTATACTGCTATTTAATTTTTTTATTTCTTGCAAAATTCTGACATCGAAAGATTGCAGTGTTGTATTCGCCATGATGTTCAATTGTATCAACTCCTCCAATACAATTTTCACAAAAGCTTCTGGTTTAGGGTGGAAAAGATTGTCTCCTCTGCGCCCTTCGGTTTTAATTTCGATATTCAAATTAGGAAAAGGTTTTCCCGAATCGTTCAACGCATCTATTACTTCGTGTAGGAATGGCTTGTGAGTCGGTAAAGCCATTTGATCCGGAAACCTCGGATGGCCACGTTTTCCACAATCAAAAGCCTGCACATCACTACCTTCCAGTCGATATATATTAAATCTATTTTCTTCCTTTTTTAATACTGCGGTGCCATCCGGTTTCGAACAAATTTCGTGATTCATCCATGCCTCATGTGAAACAAGCACTTTATGGTCAGCAGTAACCACTACGTCCATCTCGAGTGTAGTGATTTGCGGAAATTCAATGGCTTTCAGAAAGGCCGCAATAGTATTTTCAGGTAATAGACCTCTGCAACCTCGATGACCCTGCCAGCTGAATTTCATTGTATCAGGGTACTTCACTGTTTATATATTCACTGCAAAGGTATAAAAATTTAAATCGTAGTCGTGTCTAGTGCTGTTGGTGTCTCTATCCCTGTTTGTTTTTGATATAAGTCAGCATAGTATCCCTCATGGTTAAGCAATTCTTCATGAGTACCCATTGATACAATTTTTCCCTCATCAATAACGATGATTTTATCAAAGTGTAGCAGACCGTAAATTCTATGTGTAATTACAATACTCGTTTTGTCTTTGAGTTGCTCATCCATGTAACGTATAATAGCCTGTTCAGTGGTGCTATCGACTGCGGAAAGGGAGTCGTCCATTAAAACAATTTGCGGATTTTTCAAAATAGCTCTTGCAATAGATATTCGTTGTTTTTGTCCCCCTGACAGCATTACGCCCCGTTCCCCAATGATGGTTTCA
>CANHEE010000151.1 GCA_947459655.1 Lewinellaceae bacterium | reverse complement strand
TTGACAGCATCTACCTTTTCCGTAGATTTCAGAGTATAGATACATCCAAAGCAACAAAAAGCACTGACATCAGCGCGGCAGATTTTTCTGGGCACGAGAGCGACCAGACAACGCATTTTTCTATTGTGGATGAAAACGGAGATGCCGTTTCTTGTACGACCACACTCAACAACTCCTACGGGTCAAAGACAGTGGTTGCCGGCGCAGGTTTTTTGCTGAATGATGAAATGGATGATTTCAGTGTTAAGCCTGGAGTGCCGAATATGTACGGCTTGGTCGGTGCTGAGGCCAATGCCATTGCACCCGGAAAACGGATGCTCAGTTCCATGACGCCAACCATCGTTAGCAAAGACGGAAAACTGTTTATGGTGCTGGGGAGTCCGGGAGGTTCAACCATCATCACTACTGTTTTCCAAAACATCGTCAATGTAATTGATTTCGGCATGTCGGCACAAGATGCCAATTTTGCCCCGCGATTTCACCAGCAATGGTTACCTGAACACAGTAGCATTGAACGTGATGGGAGATTGCCAGAAGAAACCCTTAAAATACTGGAATCAAAAGGCCATGTGTTCAAGGAAAGGGGATACATTGGTCGCCTGGAAATGATATTGGCTACACCTGATGGCAGACTGGAGGGTGCTGCGGACAAGCGAGGCGATGACCACGCTGAGGGATATTAATTCAGCGCGTGTGAGGGGTAATTACTTTTCGCTTCAACTCAAAATTCATACCCAGGTAAACCCTTCGAACCATCTCATCGGCTGCCAGTTCCTCTGCTGTACCTGCCTTTAAGATATTTCCCTCAAACATTAGGTACGCGCGATCGGTGATGGAAAGTGTCTCCTGCACATTGTGGTCTGTAATCAGGATACCGATATTTTTTGTGCGCAACTGGGTGACAATGTACTGGATATCCTCAACTGCGATAGGGTCGATTCCCGCGAATGGTTCGTCAAGCAAGATAAATTTTGGTCCCGTCGCGAGTGCACGTGCAATTTCAGTGCGCCGCCTTTCGCCTCCTGAAAGCATATCGCCGTTGCTTTTTCGCACCTTTTCCAGATTGAACTCCTCGATGAGGTTTTCCAGAGTATTTTTCTGCTCCTGAGTGCTGAGGTTGGTCATTTCAAGCACCGCCTTGATGTTTTGCTCGACGGTAAGCTTCCTGAAAACAGAAGCCTCCTGGGGAAGGTAACCGATGCCTTTCTGAGCACGCCTGTACATCGGCAGTTTGGTGATGTCTTCGTCATCCAGAAAAACCTGGCCGGAATCCGGCTGGATGAAGCCTACTGTCATATAGAAAGAGGTCGTTTTACCCGCCCCGTTCGGACCAAGCAGTCCTACGATTTCTCCCTGATTGACTTCGAAGGAGACGCCACGGACGACTGTTCTTTCACCATACCGCTTTACGATGTTTCTGGTACTGAGAATCATAGTGCAATTATTTAATATCGCCGATGCAAATATACTTCATGTTGAGGTATTCTTCCACGCCATAACGGGATCCCTCCCTGCCAAAGCCGCTTTCCTTGATTCCTCCAAATGGCGCCGTAACGGTGGAAAGCAGGCCGGTGTTGACCCCAACCATGCCGAATTCAAGTGCTTCCATCACCCTGTAAATTCTGCCAATGTCACGTCCGTAGAAATATGCTGCCAGTCCGAAATTGGTGTTGTTGGCCATTCGGATGGCTTCCTCTTCTGTGTCAAATGAGGAAACAGCCGAAACGGGCCCGAAAATTTCTTCCTTGCAAAGGGTCATTTCATCGGTTATCCCAGAAAGCACCGTAGGTTCATAAAATCTCGGTCCGAGTGCGGATTTTTTGCCTCCTGTATGACAGGTAGCTCCTTTTGCAAGCGCATCGCCCACCAGCGACTCCATTTTCAACATGGCTTCATCATTGATGAGCGGACCGATATCTACCAGTTCTTCAAAGCCATTACCGATTTTTAGTTTTCTGGTTTCTTCAGTCAGTCGACGAAGAAAGTGAACGTGAATGCTGTTGTGCACCAATATTCTGTTGGCGCAAACGCAGGTTTGTCCCGAATTTCGGTATTTGGACTGCATCAGTCCCCTGATAGCCGCATCGATGTCGGCATCTTCAAAAACGATAAAGGGTGCGTTTCCGCCGAGTTCAAGGGAAAGTCGTTTGACCGTTCCGGCAGACTGTCGCATCAGTATTTTGCCCACTTCAGTGGAGCCTGTAAAGGAAATTTTTCTCAGTTTCGAATGGGTGCACATTTCTGCACCTACCTCATCGGGCCTTGAGGTGGTAACAACATTGATAACTCCTTTCGGGAAACCGGCCTTCTCAGCAAGAAATGCCATCGCGAGCGCTGAAAATGGTGTTGCTTCCGCCGGTTTGACAACTACGGTACAACCTGCTGCCAGTGCAGCGCCAATCTTTCTGGCAATCATCGCATTGGGAAAGTTCCACGGAGTAATCAATCCGACCACACCCACGGCCTCTTTTACGACCATGATGCGTTTTGAGGCGTCTTGACCTGGAATAATGTCGCCATAGATGCGTCGTGCTTCTTCGGCAAACCACTCGATGTAGGAGATTCCGTATTTTACTTCTGCCAATGCCTCTGCAAGAGGCTTGCCCTGTTCGGTGGTTAGGATGCGGGCGAGTTCATTTTTGTGCTCGAGCAGCAACTGATGCCAGCGCTTCAGCAAATGGGAGCGATCGGCGGCCGAGCTGTTTTTCCAGTTTTTCAGTGCTTCATGAGCCGCGTCAATGGCGAATCGGGTTTCTGCTTCGCCCATATCAGGCACCTCGTCGATGTATTCGCCGGTTGCCGGATTGTACACCGGAAAGGTTTTTCCGCTGGAGGCATCTACCCATTCGCCATTGATATAGGCGCGTTTCTGAAAACAATTCATTGATTTGCCGGACTATGCTTTTGGACCTGCATTGATGATGTCCTGACTGCAACCGTCTTTGAATTTTTCAAAATTGGTATTAAAAAGATTTGCCAGGTGCGCTGCCTGTTTGTTGTAGTTGTCAACAGAAGGCCATGCGTTCTGAGGTATAAGCAACTCTTTTGGCACGTTTGAACATTGGGTTGGTACGTCAAATCCGAAAATTGGATCAGTGACTACAGCAGCGTGCATCAACTCACCATTGTGGATGGCATCGATGATGGCACGTGTATAGCGAAGCTTGATGCGCTCGCCTACACCATAACCACCGCCTACCCAGCCGGTGTTGACCAGCCATGCGTGCGTTCCGTTCTCCTCCATTTTTTTGGCAAGAAGGTGAGCGTATTTGTTCGGATGCCATACCATGAAGGCTGCACCAAAGCAGGCAGAGAAAGTAGCCTGTGGCTCTGTAATACCCATTTCTGTTCCTGCAACTTTCGCTGTATAACCGCTGATGAAATGGTACATGGCCTGCTCAGGAGTAAGTCTCGATACCGGAGGAAGCACACCATAAGCATCACAGGTAAGGAAAATGATGTTTTTAGGGTGGCCCCCCACACATGGAATTTTTGCATTCGGAATAAATTCAATCGGATATGCCGCACGCGTATTTTCTGTAAGTGTGGTGTCTGCATAGTCAACTTCATGTGTTTTCTTGTTGTACATCACGTTCTCGAGTACCGTGCCGAAGCGGATGGCATTGAAGATTTCCGGTTCTTTTTCCTCGGAAAGATCAATGGCTTTTGCATAGCAGCCTCCTTCGATGTTGAAAACACCGTCGGCTGTCCAGCAGTGCTCGTCATCTCCAATCAGACTTCTTTGAGCATCTGCAGAAAGCGTTGTCTTGCCTGTTCCGCTTAGTCCGAAGAACAGCGATACGTCACCCTCTTTGCCCTCGTTAGCAGAACAGTGCATGGAAAGGACACCGATTTTCGGCATGATGTAGTTCATGATGGTGAAAACACCTTTCTTCATTTCACCGGCGTACTCTGTTCCAAGAATTACGAATTCCTTGCGCTCAAAGCAAAGGTCGATGCTGGTGCGGGAATTCATGTGCGTGGTGTACTGGTTGGCAGGGAATTCACCTGCGTTGTATATTACATAATCAGGTTCACCGAAAGTTTCCAGTTCGGCATCGGTTGGCCTGATCAGCATGTTGTGCATAAATAGCGCGTGGTAAGGGCGGGTACAGATTACGCGCACCTTGATCTGGTATTTTTTATCCCAGCCACCGTATCCGTCTACCACATAAACCCTCGTGCGGGTATTCAGATAGTCGATAGCCCTCTGACGGTTGATGTCAAAGGTGTGTTCATCCATTTTAATATTGACATTGCCCCACCAGATGTCATTCATGCTTTCCGGTCTTTCAATGATGCGTTTGTCCTTGGGACTACGACCGGTTTTTTTACCTGACTCCAACATTAGAGCCCCCTTATCTGATATCGCTGATTCTTTCTCGTACAACAACGCCAGCTTGTACAACTGTGCAGGACAGGCATTGCGGATGATGATGCGGTCCGTGATGCCGTATTGATTCAAATTAAAATCCTGATTCATATTTAATGGATAGTTGATTGAAAAATAGGGCGCAAATTTATGACTTAATTTTTAGAATAGGGCAGCATTTCACAAGTAAATCACATAGCCGGTTTTGAATTCTTGAGAGATCAGCGCTAAGCGTTGGAAAATCAATAAATTAAAAAAAGTGTACCGAAAAAGGTCGCAGTTAATCCCACGTACGCCGAAACAAGGTCGGGTTCGGGTGCATCTAACTGCTTTTTTCATGCCATCTCAGCCGTGCTAATTTTTCCAGAATTCAAGGTTTTTCGAATATAAATTGCTACTTTTGCGCACGTTTTACAAAACGAAATAAACATTTCACCTAACTTAACTGATATGAGCAACAACTTACTTAAAGGAAAAAGAGGAGTGATTTCGGGAGCCCTTAACGACCAGTCTATCGCATGGAAGGTAGCCGAAAAATGTGTGGAACAAGGTGCCACGATCGTACTGACCAACGCCCCAGTGGCCATGCGCATGGGAGAAATCAATGCGCTGAGTGAAAAGCTGAACGCAAAGGTCATTGCCGCAGATGCCACTGATATGAATGACCTAGACAAACTTTTCAGGGAGAGTCAGGAAGTACTGGGTGGAAAGCTAGACTTCGTTCTGCATTCCATCGGTATGTCTGTGAATGTGCGCAAAGGAAAATCCTACACTGATCTGAACCACGAGTGGTCAAAAAATTCCATTGACGTAAGTGCGCTTTCTTTTCATAAAATGATGCAGGTCCTGTACAAGCAGGATGCTATGGCAGATTGGGGAAGTATCCTTGCGCTGACCTACATGGCTGCACAACGCGTTTTTCCCGATTACAACGAAATGGCCGACATCAAGGCAATGCTCGAGTCCATCGGCAGAAGTTTTGGGTACCACATGGGAACCAAAAGCAAGGTGAGGGTAAACACCATCTCCCAATCTCCGACATGGACCACTGCGGGAGCAGGAGTGAAGGGTTTCAAGGAATTTTACGATTATGCCGACAAAATGGCGCCACTTGGCAATGCTTCGGCAGAATCCTGCGCCGATTACTGTATAGCCATGTTCAGCGACCTTACGCGCATGGTCACCATGCAGAACCTGTTCCACGATGGTGGTTTCAGCAACATGGGTATGAATCCGGCTATTCTGGAGCAATAATGACGACATCAACTTTTTTTTAATATATTACCCGGCTTTTGCCATCCTTTTGGGGTGACAAAAGCTTTCTTTTTTTTATGGAATTTAAAGCTTCAATGGACATGAAGACCAATATCATCACTGCTGCTGTGATTTTACTGCTCTTTTCAGTATCCAACATAACCTCTCTTTTCAGCGGAAATTTTAACCTTGGAGAACCTGCATTGCTCGGGCTACCGCTGATATTCCTTTTTTTGATTTTCATCGCTTACGGCTTTT
>CANHEE010000150.1 GCA_947459655.1 Lewinellaceae bacterium | reverse complement strand
TGCGGCAATTTATATTTCGCCCCTCTGGGGCTTGGATAATGTTTATTTTCGGTTTTCTATTGTAATTTCGCCCCTTCCTATTGTGATTTTGCCCCTCCGGGGCATTTTTATCCCTGTACATCGTGTATAATCCTGCATAATCGTGTTTAATTGAAAGCAAAGCAGAAAATAAATATCGTTTGGCTGAAGAGGGATATCCGCTCTCAGGATCACCTGCCCCTCCATCTGGCAGAGCAACGTTCTTTGCCCTACCTGATTATCTTTCTGTTCGAACCTTCGATAATTTCACACCCCAATACCAGTCTGCGGCATTTGCAATTTCAGTATCATTCCATTCTGCAGCTCAATAAAAAGCTGCAAGCGCAGGGCAGGCGCGCAGAGATCTTTTTCACAGAGGCGTTGTCTGCGCTTGGGGATATCCAAGAGCAGTACGAGATTGAGGAGATTTTCAGCTACCAGGAAAGCGGCATTCAGCGGACCTACGACCGCGACAAGGCTGTCGCAAAATACTGTACTGCAAACAACATCCAATGGCACCAGTGCCAGAGAGATGGCATTGTACGGGGGATAAAAAACCGATGCGGGTGGGACAAGCAATGGTTCGCTGCCATTTGTGCACCGATGGTAAAAAATGAATACTCCCCGTTGAAATCGGTCACGATAGAAAATAGGTTTCCATTGCCGGGTGATTTACTGGTTCAGCTCCAACGTTATCCAGCATCGTTTCAGCCTGCGGGCGAAGATTTTGCCTGGAAATACCTGCATAGCTTCGTGAGCGAGCGGGGCAAAAACTACAGCAAACACATCAGCAAGCCGCTGGAGAGCAGGGTCAGTTGCGGCAGGATTTCTCCCTATCTGAGTTGGGGAAACATCAGCATCAAGCAGGCGTACCAATTTGTCACCGAAAGCACGAAAAACAAGGGCAACAAGTTTCCCTACCAGAATTTTCTTACCCGACTAAAGTGGCATTGCCATTTCATCCAGAAATTTGAGGTGGAATGCAGCTACGAAACCCAATGCATCAACGCAGGTTACGAATTGCTGGAGCATCCCGAAAATCAGGAATATATCAGTGCCTGGAAACAGGGAGAAACCGGTTTTCCGCTGGTCGATGCCTGTATGAAATGCCTGATGGAAACCGGCTGGATCAACTTCCGGATGCGCGCCATGCTGGTCAGCGTTTTTTGTCATCACCTGTACCAGGACTGGCGACATGGCACCTACCATCTGGCGCAGATGTTTCTGGATTACGAGCCCGGAATCCACTACCCACAGTTTCAAATGCAGGCCGGTACGACAGGCATCAACACGATAAGGATGTACAATCCGGTCAAGCAAAGCCAGGAGCACGATCCCGAGGGCATTTTTATAAAAAAATGGCTACCGCAGCTGCAGAACGTACCCACTGCATTCATCCACGAACCACACAAAATGAGTCTGATGGAGCAGGAAATCTGCGGCGTCATCATCGGTAAAGACTACCCGGCACCCGTCGTGGACATCAATGAAGCGGGAAAAGTGGCCCGAAAAAACATCTGGGGTCACCGGAGTCACGAGGCAGTGCGACAGGAAAACAAACGGATACTTTTCACGCACACCAAAAGAAAGGAAGAGGACGCGCAGCCCTAAGCAGGCCTTTATTATAACCCCTGTTTCCGGAAAAATACATTGTCATAAAAACTGCTCATGGCCATCACATGAGGGAAGCTAATACAGGAGATGAATACGAAAAACAAGGTCAGCCATTGGCTTTCAAAATTCTGTAAAATGCCGGCCTGATAACAATAGGCGAGCATTCCGAAAAGCAATACAGCTCCCGCGGTAAAAGGCAAAGCCTTGGTGTAGAGTGCGAGGTTGCCCGCCGACATACTCTTCTTAAGATGCGACCAAACTATCAGGCTGTGCTGTCCGATAAAATAAAGTCCGAAAGCGGATACCAACGGCAATCGAGTAGCGAAATACACCGCAAGTATTCCCAACAACATCGGTAAGTTGCTTTTCGCCAGCGCCCAAATGACCGAAAGCGCCACAAGTAAAACCACCGCATTTGCTGCCTGTGTTTCACCAATGGCCAGTTGTTGGATTTTCATGCTCTGCAAAACATAATTGGTCTCCTGTATGTGCCCTAGACAGATGACCGTCAGGATGTTGCATCCCCAGACAAGATTTGCCAGCGGTCGGAATTTCGAAAATTTCCATTCAAGCGCGTCAGCCTGTCCAAAATGCCAAGCAGAAAATAGCACAAAAAACAGAAGGGCCGGCAAAGGGGCAATGGCCCAGACCAGAAAATACAGGACGGCCAGTCCGATGTATTTGAGGATGAACCCTACCTTTATTTTTCCATACAGGTTATTGGTTTCCAACAGATGGTCGATGGCACCGTGGGGGATACCGACCATCAGCAAGCCCGCCGCAAACAATATCCACTGGATTTGCTCATAGTATTGTGGCAAATTTTGCTGCAGCAAAATCAGCAAAGCGGTTAGCAACAAAACGGAAAGGCTTCGGGCATGTTGCTGACATCTGATGTAGGCGACCCAGCCCAGTGCTTTCAGAAACGGACTTACCGGCAGGGTTGAGAATATTTTAATTTCCTGTACGATATTGGTTTTTTCATCCAAAAAACTGAGGATGTCTGCGAGCGCGTTTTTACGGAATAAACTTTCAAAAATGGTTTTTCCCAGAAAAGGCTGCTTTAGAAGAATCAGCAACAATAGTCTGTCGTAAAGTCTGAACCGAAGTGGCCTGGATATCTGTTTTGGTTTTTGCTTCCTTTGCAGCGAACGGCAAACTGATTCGGCGTGGAAGTACATGGTCTTGAAAGCATAGCCCGTGCTGGGTTTCAGCGCGCCCGCCCTCGAGCCGATGGGAATCACACAGGGTATTGACTCAACATCAGGCGCCGCGGTACTCATGGGAATACAGCCCCTTTCGGTATCGACAATTTGGTAAGCTCCAAATCTGTTTCTAATATAGTTGTCAAGCAGCGTTTTTGCCCGCTCTTCATTTATTTTTTCGGCGCCGAACCGGGTCACTTCGACCAGCATTTTGTTTTTACTGAAGGGCAGTACGTACATAAATTGAGTCGCGTCGTCCTGTTCCACATCAAAGTCCATAAGGTCTGCCGACTGTTCTGCCGACTGTTCTGATTGTAGCTCTACCACGTAGCCCAGAAAAGACTGGTGTAGGTGGGCATCATCTTTTCCAACCGGTTTGAAACGGGGAGTCCTACTGTCAAAAACCTTTTCGGAAATCCAGCTGCCTGCAATACTGCTGATTTTTACCAAATTTCCATCCGATTCAATTTGTTCGACAGCGCTGTAAAGTCTTTGGATCTGATGCGCTTCAATGATGCGCCGCTGCTCATTGTACAGGTCTATACTCGAAATATGGTGGTATTTTTTTGATCCTGAGGAGTGCTTGTCGCCATTGCGGTTCACATTTATTTTGTCCCAGCGGTGACTGATTAGAGGCGAGCAAGATCGCGCAGGGTCTTCCAAATCGGAAGACCAGAAGCAGTATGTTTTATCGTTGTTGTTTTTTTCATCAGGGTCAAGAATCACTACTTTTTTATCGGTCAAAAGCCCATGCTTTTCCATACTCATCAGCAATAATGTAGCGGAGGCTCCTGCTCCCAGGAACACATAATCTGCTGATTGCATATTGATTTGCATTTCGTCTGTTTTGATTGCTGTAAAAAAAAGAGTTCTTCTATGTTGAAGAACCCCCTTTTGCCTGATGACTGAGCGGTAGGCATTCTTCTTGCACGAAGCAGAAAGGCCGCGGCAACGTTTCGCTTTCTGTTACACAAGTTAGACAACATATTATTTTTTACTTTGTTTTTAAAAACCAATAAAAGTTTGGCAGAAGGCGAAATAATCCATATCAAAATCATCGCTGACCTCTGACGCCTGCAGAAGCGAAAAAGTTTCTTTTTGAATTGACATTCCGTGGCGAATAGTAACTGGCACTTCCGTGCACGATCTTCGACGGTGTTTTTCCTTAAATCGCCATGTCTTTTATCAGCGACAGAATTTCGATGGATTTTTTAATGGCATAAAAAGGCAGTGTTTTAATCAGTTCGTTTGCCTTTTCTTCATCGATGTCTTTGAGGATCAGTACCGCACCATTTTTGGTTGGTCTCAAAAACAACTGTTCCAAAATTCCCTCTTGTTTCCATTGAGCGACTACTTCGCGTTCGTGTTGTAGGATCTCGGTAAAATTGGCCGGGAGGTTCTGTGTGTCGATGGTCAGTATGACGAGTATTCTGTTCATTGTTTTTAATTTAGAGGTGAAAAAAATTTGGATTCGGCATTGCCAGTTGGTAAACATACGTCTATTAGTTGGGCTGTGAAAGCAGCACAGCCAATTTGCTACGGCATTGTACAATTTCATCTACCAAATATCACAACACCACAAAAAATATGAAAAACTTGCGTTTTTGATTGGCTCGTAATATCTTTGCAAAGTATTTCGAATTCCGCTTCGACGGATACCAACCGAGTGTAGTCACCACGGTGGTAAAACAATACGGGCCAAGAGGTCAAAATAAACGTGCTCTTCCGCTGAGTTCTTGTTTTTCGAAGTACAATGATGGTTTCACCTAAAATCATTATTGTATGAACAAAAAACTTCATTTCCATTCCCGCGCTGGACCATCTTCCAATTCATTTTCGGCCGTTTAGATCATGCGAGCGTACGTATTGGGTTTATTTTCCTAGATCCGAGCTGTATTTCGGTATTGCCAACCGAGCACCGTACCGGTATTAATTCGGTTCTACTCTTTTTGTATTTCGCTGATTTTTTGTTTCCTGACTGACTGAACTTGCACTTCGGCACAGGTGAGCATTCTCATGCTTTTATGGCCACATTCAGGTAAACAATGCACTACCCGTCCAGACTGATGACTTATTATTTTTAAAAATTAAAATAACTTTCAAAATGATTACTCAACAGATTTATATCAGCAGACCGGGTGACAATGAGGTTGTCCACAATGAAAAAATGAGACTTGAAAAATTTTCCAAGGAGGAGCTCGTAGAATACTACAACAGGGTTGCTGCCAAGGGATTTTTTGGATCTCATATGCAATGCCTGCACGTCGCAGCGCTTCACTTCACTATGGAACGGTTTTTTGGGGTCAGTCCTATCCAAATCCTGGGACAGGGCCGCTTGCTGAAACTCGGCGAGCAGGTCACACTGAACAGTGAGGGAGAACTGGAAATCTGATGTTGCTGCAGTCCGGTTTACTCCGACCGAATAAGCGTGAGTGATTCCGCTTCGCGGAATCAAATATAAAATTGCTCCAACCGGGTCGGTGCGGACAAAACTCGAGAGGTTGTATCAAGCACCTTTTGATGATTCCAACCGGCCCGGCAACCAATTGCACCCAAAAAAACCACATTGGCAAAATTGCCTTTCAAAAGCAAAATATACTGTGGGTGAAATGCTAACTTTGTTGTTCAAGTTAAAATAAAAGTACCTTTAAATGTGTCAAAAATGAGATATCGAAGCCTGGCCGCTGCCTTTCTCCTTTCTTGTCTGTATAGCAGCGCCTTTTCGCAAAAACCGGTGGTTACCGAGGGCATCATCGTTCACCTGGAAAAGTTTCCGACGAAATATGTGGAGCCGAGAAATGTAGACATTTGGTTGCCGAGAGGATACGATTCACTGCAGCGATACGATGTTTTGTATGTCCACGACGGACAGGTCATGTTTGACCCCGGACTGGGCTCTTTGAGCAAGGAAGAATGGGGACTGGATGAAATGATGAACAAACTAATAGCACAGAAAAAAATCAAAAACAGCATCGTTGTGGCCATTTGGAATTCCGGAGAAGGGCGGCGTGCTGACTATACTCCTCAAAAGCCTACGGAAAGCCTTCCGCAGCCTTTGCTGGAGGGCCTGTACAGCCAATATGGCGCCAAGCCCGGAGATCCGTTTTACAACAGAAAGGTGCAGTCCGATGC
>CANHEE010000149.1 GCA_947459655.1 Lewinellaceae bacterium | reverse complement strand
CTCAACACCAAAGAACGCATCATTCTGGTTATCCTGTCGGGTATCAATTTTACCCATATCCTGGATTTTATGATCATGATGCCCCTGGGCGCCTATCTGATGCCCTATTTTTCCATCAGTCCCTTTCAGTTTTCCCTACTTGTCTCTGCCTACACCATCAGCGCTGCTGTCTCGGGCTTTGCCGCCGCCTTTTTTGTCGACCGATACGACCGCAAGAAAATACTGATGTTTGCTTATGCACTTTTTTTGCTGGGCTCCATCGCCTGCGGACTTGCGCCAAATTACTACGCGCTGTTTGCCGCACGAGTTTTTGCCGGGATATTCGGCGGACTGATTGGTGCGCAGGTGGTTTCTATTGTTTCTGACACCTTCAGCTACGAAAGAAGGGGAGTGGCCATGGGTGCAATAATGTCAGCCTTTTCGCTGGCTTCGACCATCGGGATGCCTTTTGCGTTGCAGCTTGCCAATGTCATCAGTTGGCACGCACCTTTTTTGCTGGTGGGTATTTTAGGTATGCTATTGTTGCCGCTCATCTACATCTGGCTACCATCGATGCAGTCGCATATCCGAGCCTCAGATGCACATCCCGAGCGTAAAATAACGGTATTGCTGCACGTCATAAGAAGTCCGGAGCAGTACAAAGCCATTTTATTTACCTTCCTGATGATGCTGGGACATTTTTTGGTGATACCCTTCATTAATCCGTTCATGCAGAACAATGTCGGCTACTCGAAGGAATTTACCCCGCTGATTTACCTGGTCGGTGGCGTGTCATCTTTTTTCGCCTCCAATTATTTGGGAAAACTGGCGGATACTTATGGCAAGATGCGGATATTCACCATCTGCGTTTTTTCGGCGCTGCCGATGATTGTATTGCTCACCAACCTACCGGCTAATGACCACTACATTCTGGTGCTTTTGCTATTCGGACTTTGGTTTTCAGCCTCTTCAGGTAGGGGAGTTACGGGTAGTGCTATGGTAAGCAGTGTAGTGAAACCCGAGCAAAGGGGGAGTTTTCAAAGTTTCAACAGCTCGATGCAACAGCTGGGAACAGGTCTGGCATCGCTTATTGCCGGATTGATCGTCACCAAAGATCCGGTAAGCGGAAAACTTGTGCACTACGACATTGCGGGGTATTTAAGTATTGCTGTGCTCTTGCTCTGTATGTACATCGCCAGAATCGTTCCTTTCAAAGACCGATAATGCTGTTTTGAAAAAGTCAGTGATCACAAATATGCAACCTGAAATCAGATATACTCCCGAAAGAAAGCTTGCCGGCAGACGGCTTATCATGAGTCTGACGGAGAACCGCATCAGCGAATTATGGCGGAGTTTCCTTCCCGAAATAGACCTCATTCCAAACAGACTAAACGACGAGCTGATGTCCGTGGCGGTGTACGATCCGGGATATTTTCACAATTACGATCCCGCCCGCACTTTTGAAAAATGGGCCGCTGCAGAGTTAAGCGATTTGAGCAACTTGCCTGTGGGTATGGAAACCCTCATTGTGCCTACAGGCATGTACGCCGTCTTTGAATACCGAGGGTCCAGCACTGATACTTCCATTTTTCAGTACATCTTCGGTTCCTGGCTGCCGGCATCTGAATATCTCCTCGATACTCGGCCTCATTTTGAAATATTGGGAAAGAACTACCGCATCAACCATGCGGACTCGGAAGAGCAAATCTGGATTCCCGTGAAAGAGAAAAGTAAAATTTTACAGAATTTCTGAACTTTCCATTTGTTCATAAAGAAATACGATTGGTAGTAAATTCCAAAAGATTTCATATTATTGCAAAGCATAACAATCAAATGAAGCGGAAGAGTTGTAATCTCTCGGGTAAGTTACTGCATTGATATGCCTCATAATCGTTATCAACAGTTTTGCATTCTGTATCATGAATAGAAGGTATCCGTTGTTGTTTTTGCTCTCGCTACTCGGCACTCTCATCGCAGCACAAACCGCCCCCGGTAATCTGGTTGAAGATTTTAACTTTAAAGACATCAAGGGTAAGTCACATCGACTGTACGATTATCTGAACGCCGGTAAAATGGTGGTTATTGATGTATCGGCAACGTGGTGTGGACCCTGCTGGTCATACCATAAGTCGGGCGACCTCAATGAATTTTATCGACAGCACGGACCAGAAAGTGTGGCCAATGATGCCATGGTATTTTTTATTGAGGGTGACCCGACAACTACGTCAGCAGATCTCGACGGTAGTGGTTCCAGAACCCTTGGCAACTGGGTGACGGGGCAGGAAATGCCCATTATTGACCTGACTGACAACATGGCAACCGAATTTGCAAAAACAGGGATGCAAATAGGTGGATTTCCGACCATGTATGTAATATGTCCCAACCGGAGTATCCTTCGCTCGGGTCATGCCGGAAGCATAGGGTCGCTTTTTGCGTTAAACTTTTACATGGGTAAATGTCCTGCACCGGCAACATCGGCAGTCGACCCGGCTTTTCTGGCCTACACAGGTGATACTGTCTCCTGCGACAGTTTTGACTTGCGGGTTGTTATGCAAAACAATTGTACAGAGCCTTTGACAAGCACCAGCTTTGTGGTCGAAGGACTGCCGGAACCGCGGAGCTACCAATGGAATGGCAATCTGAATATGTACGATACGACCTCGGTTTTGGTGGCAAGGGTGCCTTTGTATTTAACAGACACTGCCCGTATCCGCATCTCCGGTTCTGATTCCAACCCGGCCAACTCTACCATTGAGCAGCCTCTACAATTTGTTGGAGTACTGCCACCAATACCTCCTAACAACAGTATCGATTTTGCTGATCCCGGGTTTCCGTACACTGATTGGCAGCTATACAATCCGGATGCCGGCAAAACCTGGGAGCACAGCACGCTGCTGGCTGGTATGCTTGTGCTCAAAAATTATTTTTACAGGGGTGCTCCCGGTGCGGAAGACCACTTTGTTACAAGGGCATTTTCTGTTGACGGCCAAAGCAGTCCAACACTGAGGTTCAAGGTTGCCTACCGTTTATGGGGCTCTTTTTCAGAGGAACTCCGGGTAGGTGTCTCCACCAGCTGTGTGGGTCCTTTCACCGAGATTTATACAAAGACAAAAGACGAGCTGGTGACCGGCCCAGCGCTGAATTTGCCTTATACGCCTGCTACTATGGATGAATTCCGAGAAGAGTGTATCGACTTGGGTGCCTTCGTGGGAACAGCGCCGCTGTATTTCCGATTTACAAACAAGACCCAAAGTGTGCAGCATTTGTACATTGACGACATTGCGGTATCGGATTCAGCCTGTGGCATCGTTTCCACCGCAGAACGGGAAATGGCAGCTTCCGCAAAGCTTTACCCTAATCCGGCGTCAGACCAGATAATAATCAGCGCATCGGAAACGTTTTCCAATCAACAGTATACACTTTACGACAGCAGGGGGACTATCATCCGCACAGGGCTGGTCGGTACTGCGCAAACCTCGGTAGATGTTTCCGAGCTACTACCCGGGATGTATACTATTCGAATAGTGGGTGCTGAGAGTCCCGCTCTACGGTTTGTAAAGCAGTAAGTATCAATTTTATTTAACCATGAAAAAACACAACCATTAAAAACGAACACATCAATCAGCTCACACACCGCATCATCGGATACGGCATGCAGGTGCACTCGCGCCTGGGCAATGGTTTCCAGGAAAAAAATTACCAAAGGGCATTCGCCATCGAATTGCGGGTAGCAGGGCTCTCCTTCGAGCGAGAAATGGAAATGGACATCTATTACCGGGATGAAAACATCGGCACCCACCGCGTAGATTTCTTCGTAGAAAATTGTGTGATGGTTGAATTAAAGGCCGTTGAGAAAATCGAAGACGCCCACAAGGCCCAGGCCATCAACTACCTCGAAGCATACAACATGGCCGACGGACTCCTCATCAACTTCGGCGCACTCAGTCTGGAATTCAAGCGCGTCTATAACAAAAGGCTCATTACCCCTACCGAACACCCGCTGAAAAAACCATGATGGTGCAGACAATTTGGGTAACGCGTACCTCTCCACTATGGCGACACGATTAGAAGGATTTAGGGATAGACAGGATTTTTATTCTTGAGGGTATCTTCTGCAATGGATTATGTTCAAATGAGTTTCAGGAAGCATCCACTCCCGTCACACTAGCCATGAGATGGCTGCTGTTGGGATTGCAGAGAATGGTTCACATTATGGATTTTTTGTTTAGTTGGCCACATGTAAGTAAAATTGAGTTGGGCAGGCAGGTAGAAAATACTATGCATCCCTTATAATTCGTGTGACAACGCTACGTTGTTTTACGAGGAACAGGATTTGTTATGCCATACATTTTAATGTCCTCTTGCCTCCAATTAAGGTTTGAAAGCAAGGCATAATAATAGAATTTTGCTTTATCAAAAGGCAAAAATTCAACATTTGATTTATTTTCTTGCCTTTATTTTCTACTTAACAATTGAATTGGTTTTTTGAATGCAGCTTCAAATTTTGGAACGTAATGCACCATAAAATCAAACATTCTGCTCCAGTCTTCTTCGTTGAAAACACTTACTTCGGTTAATTCATATTTGATGCGGCTCATTCGTTTGTCTGTAAGGCGTTCCCATACAAGTGGATTGCCAAAAGCTGTTTCAACCTTTTCTTTTTGACTTTCAAGGGCATCAAAGATGGCTTTGTTTTCTTCTTGTGTTTTGCCGTGAATGGAAAGTTCTATTCGGATATAATCACCTGTTACAACGCTTGTAAATGTTACTCCGCTGATACCACTACCTGCACTTATCCAATGGTCTTTGCCGGGGCTTACATTTTGATAGAGTGAGGTTGCTTTGTTGATTTCTTTGAGGTAGGCTGTCCAGAATTTACGTCTTACAATGTGGCGTTCTTTCATCAGTTCTTGTGTGCCTACTTCTTCTCTTGACTTGTTGGCCATACTGATGACAAATTCTTCTGCTTCTTTGATCGGAATGATTTGTTCCATGTTTAAAAATAGTTGCTCGTTTAGGCTGAAAGGCGTAGCCTTGAAGCATTGTAGGCGTAAGCCGTAGTTGAGCAACCATAGAACTGTTGATGTTACTTCTTTGCGAAATTCTCCGGCTATCATCATTATACGCTGTGAGTTGCCATTGTTGAGTTTTTCTTTGTAGTCTTCTGTTTCCAGAAATTCTTCCAACATTTCTTCTGCTGTGTCGGTGCTACCAATTTTTTGTATGTATTGGTTGTATATGGCAATGATTTGAGAAGCATTGAGGGTTGAACAATAGGAGGAGTATTTTAGCACTTGCCAAGTTACATCACGCCCTGTATCGTCTAATTTGTTTTCGATGATTACGAGATTGCCCTGCTTGTCAATAGCCAATAAATCCAAGCGTTCTGAGGTATCATAAAAACCATCAAACTCTTTTTGAATGATGAGCAAATCTTCATTGAGGCAAGATGGATTGTTTGCAATCCACTCTTGCAGATGCTCTCTTTCTTTAAAACCCAACTGCTTGAAGGTGGTACTTTCAATTTTCTCTATTCGATTGGTTTCTTTATTGATGATGTACATTGCTTATTCATTTGGTTCTGCTGCTACGGACAAATCAGCATTGGGTTTTATGGTGTAGGTTTTGGTTTCTGAGAATACTTCCGCCAAAAGTTTTGCTTGTTCGATTACTGTTTCTGTGGCTTTTAATTCTAAGTCAGGTGGATAGCCGTATTTGCGTAATATCTTCTTTACTGCTATTCGCATTTTGGCTTGAACGTTTTCACGGACTGTCCAGTCTATGCTTGTGTTCCTTCTAACGGTATCAACCAACTCTCTCGCTATGTGCATTAATACATCATCGCCTAAAACGGCTACCGCATTGTCGTTTACTTCTGAGTGCAAGAGTTAAAGCATCAGGAGCACATTGTTCATCATCAACAACTTGCAATACTTTATCAGCCAACCATAGCGGCATCAAATCTGCTTCTGGTACATCGAACAGCTCAGACAGTTTTTTTAAGTGGTTTCT
>CANHEE010000148.1 GCA_947459655.1 Lewinellaceae bacterium | reverse complement strand
CTGATGTCCTCAAAAATATCCTCGAGGATAAGCGTTTCCTCTGGCTCCAGCGGAGCTCCCGCATCGCCTTCCCAGCAACATGCTCCCTTGCATGCATTCAGATCGCAGAGAAAATGAACCTCTGCAATGTCATCACTGACCAGCTTATCCTGAACAATCAACATCTTTAAAATTTACTGTAGAACAGTTTTATGGATTTTTATGGAAACCTTCCTCTCTTGGGTTGCTTTTTGATGACGAAAAACCTGCAACATCAATAATCAGTTGCCGACAAATCTTTTCCTCACCAACAATTGTGCTATCTGCACCGCATTGGTCGCCGCGCCTTTTCTGAGGTTATCGGCAACTACCCACATATTGAGTGTTTTGGGCTGCGTCTCATCACGACGGATGCGACCCACATAAACCTCATCTTTACCATGGACGTTAAGGGGCATCGGATAAACATGGTTGAGGGTATCGTCCATCACACGCACGCCCTCCGTTTTACTCAACAAAGTGAAGATGTCCGGAAGTTCAAACTCCTTTGCAAATTGAATATTCAATGCCTCAGAGTGGCCGCCGATCACAGGTACACGGACTGCAGTAGCTGATACGCGTATTCTGTCATCGTCCATAATTTTCTTGGTTTCATTCACCATCTTCATTTCCTCTTTGGTGTATCCGTTTTCCAAGAAAACATCAATCTGAGGGATAAGATTCAGGTCTATTGCATATTTATACGCCATCTCCCCCTCACTTCCATTCCGCTCATTCATCAACTGGTCTACCGCTTTTTTGCCGGTACCTGTGACAGACTGGTAAGTAGACACAACTATGCGGCGAATACGGTATTTCTTGTGCAATCTGTTGATGGCAACAACCATTTGTATGGTTGAGCAGTTGGGATTTGCTATAATTTTATCAGTTGCCTCCAGCACTTTTCCATTAACTTCCGGAACAATGAGTTTTTTATCCGGGTCCATTCGCCAGGCCGAGGAGTTGTCTATGACGGTCGTACCTACCTTAGCAAACTTTGGGGCCCACTCCAGCGAAACGCTACCTCCTGCCGAAAAAATGGCAATATCGGGTGCCAGGGTTACTGCCTCCTCCATACCAATTACCTTGTATTTTTTTCTGCGAAATGTTATCTCCTCGCCAACCGAGCGCGCAGAAGCGACCGGATAAAAAGCATCAATTTTCATTTTTCGTTCTGCCAGCACCTTCAAAATCTCAGAACCGACCAGGCCAGTTGCTCCGACAACAGCTAATTTCATAAAATCTCTTTTGTATTTGGTTTACAAATAGTTATAAAACAGGTTACAAAGGTAAGTTTTGCCCTTCAATATTTCAGCAGGTTTAACGACAAAATTGAACGATTAAAGGTGTCACAATTAACACGCATTTAATAAATATTATGGTTGTCTTAAAACACACATAATAGTACTCTGTGTACTTTTGCAGGGTCAAAAACGACAGCCATGAAAAAAATACTATTCATTATCATCGGGGTACTAGGTACTTTCCTCGCAATGGCCCAACAAGGATTTTCAGATGATTTCAGCGACGGAAACTTTACCCAAAATCCCGAATGGATTTCCACTGCGGTAGCGGCTTTTTCAGTTAACCCCAAAAAAGCGTTGCAACTTACCGCCCCTTCCGCCGGAAAAGCAGGCATCAAAACCAAATACCTCAGCGACACGGCGATGGTGTGGGAATTCTACATCCAGATGGATTTCCCACCTTCCGGAAGCAATCGACTCATCATTTTTCCGGAAAAAAGCACGGACAGCAGAGATACTGCAGCGAATCTTGCGCTGCTAATCGGTGAGGACGGTTCAGATGATAAAATCAGAGGCTTCTTTACACGGTCGGGTAGCATAAGCGGCACCCCTGCATTTAGCGCCGGTTCAACTTGCGTGGTTAATAGTCAGGTCAAAGCACGCATACGAATTAAAAGGTCAGCAGATGGTGTATGGACGCTGGAAGCAGATTATTCCGGCGGCTTTGCCTACCGGAAAGAGGCTGAGTTTAGAACGGGACGCAGATTTGATTCCGGCAACCTGGAGAAAGAAATGATCATCTCAACGGAATTTACCGAAACACGGAAAGACAAATTTTTCTTTGACGACTTTTATGTCAGAAAACCAGAGAGCGATAAAAAGGCACCTTCTGCCCTTACGGCAACCGCAGTAAACGCTCGCCAGATTGACCTGCTCTTCGATGAGGTTCTGGACAGCAGTGCGGGTAGCTCTGGTTTGTATAAAATTTATCCCGGACCCATAGATATTGACTCCGTCGTTTACGCCTACAACAGAATAGTACTGCATATTAATAAGACTCTGCTTCCTGATAGTATTTATCGTATATTTATCGGCATTGTATCAGATCTTTATGGAAATACTGCCTCGCCAATTGTATTGGAATGCAATACTTCAGGTCTTACCCAACATCCGGAAAAATTTGACATCATCATCAATGAAATAATGGCCAGTCCATTGCCTCAGGTTGCCCTTCCCAAAGCCGAATACATTGAAATCTACAACAGAAGCACAAAAAAAATTAATCTGAGAGGATGGAAAATCAGGGATTCGGGCAAAACAGAATATACACTACCTGAATACATCATTGACCCGGATAAATTCCTCATCATCAGTAAAAGAGTTTCCGGCATTGATTTCGGGAAATATGGAGACACGTTGTACCTTAACGCACTTTTTGCACTTGATTCAGACGCAGACGATCTGTATTTGTACGATGCTTCCGGCAATCTTTCAGATGAAATCCACTACGACTCCCATACCTACAAGGACGACAGCAAAAGTATCGGAGGCTATAGTCTTGAAAGAATTAACCCTGCGTTTCCATGTCTCGGTGCGGCAAACTTCTGCGCTTCCACCAGTCCGGACGGCGGCACGCCGGGTCGCAGAAACGCTGTTTACTCGGTTCTTCAAGGAAAAGATTCTATCCGACTGCTATCCGTTTTTCCGATGGACAGCAACACCCTCCGATTGCAATTTGACCGCCCACCAGACAACGGAACACTGAACGCACTGCAGTACTCAGAATCTCTGCGAGCTGAAAGTTATTCTCCAGGGAAAAACTCAATCGAAATACTGGTAACATTACTACAAAATCTTGAAAAAGGACGCCTCTACTCACTTTCGATAGATTCCCAGCTTTGTGATTGTGCGGGAAATGCAGCGGTAGCTGACACCTTTAAGTTTGCCCTCCCGGAGAAAGCAAACAACGGAGACTTACTGATTAATGAGATTTTGTTTAATCCACGTCCCGGAGGATATGATTTTGTGGAGTTGTACAACAAATCTGCAAAAGCCATCAATTTGATGGGATTATACCTGGCGAACGAAAAAAGCGGAGGATCAAAAACGCAAATCCAATCAGATTACTTGCTGTTACCAGGAAAATATGTACTGATTACTGAAAACCCAGGGAATATTCAGTTAAGCTACAAAACCGGCAACAAGGCTTTGCTAAAAAATGAACTGCCTTCACTACCCGATGATGAAGGAGACATCATCATCTACTTTGCAGATTCACCCGGTAAAAGAGAGATTGATAAACTCTACTACAGCTCCTCCTGGCACTATCAGCTTTTAATCAGCGATGAGGGCGTATCACTTGAACGATTGTACTTTGACTACCCTACCCAGGATGAAAACAACTGGGCCTCAGCTGCTTCGGCCGCCGGATTCGCAACACCGGGACTTAGAAATTCGCAGCATTTAGATAAACAGGAAGATAATGGGGAGGAATTTTATATTGAAAACGGGAGAATTTCTCCAGACAACGATGGTTTTGAGGACTTTCTCGTAATCCACTACCGCTTGCGCCCCGAAACGAATGCAAATATAAATGTGTATGGTCTAAGTGGCCGTTTATTGAAAACACTTGTCCGAAATGAAACCCTGCAAACCGAGGGTGAAGTCAGTTGGGATGGCATCTGCGATGATGGAAGCAGAATAGCTGCCGGAATGTACCCACTGGTTTTTGAATATTTCCAACCAGATGGTAGTGTCGGGAAGAAGTACAGATTGTTGACAGTGGTCTATAAGATTTGAGACTTGTTTCGGGTTTGAACCGAAACAAGTCTTTGCCCGGTATTAACCGCGCATTTTCTTCATCTCTCTCTTGGAAGTTATTTCCAGACAAGCCATAGCAGCCGGCGAGTTGAGATGCTCGAACATCAGTTCCTTTGCTCTGAAAAGCTGGGCTTTTACCGTTCCAAGAGGCAATTGCAGTTCGGAAGCAATTTCTTCGTAACTCAGCTCTTCAAAATAGCGGAGTTCAATCATTGTTCTATATTTTGGATTGAGTTTGGCAAGGGTGTGACGCATCAATTGAATCCTTTGCTCACGGATAAATTTTTCCTCAGGATCCAGGATATTTCCACGAAGTACTGCGGTATAATCGTTGTCACTGTCGGGTTGTAGAGAGTCATCAATGGAAAGCGTCTGAATGCGTTTCTTTCTGATGTGGTCAATACAGTTGTTGATGGCGATTTTGAAAAGCCATGTACTAAACGCGTAATGTGGTGCATATGACGGCAGTTTGTTGAATGCCTTTCCAAACGCTTCAATTGTCAAATCATCAGCATCTTCCCTGTTGTGTACCATTTTAAGCAATGTAGCGTAAACGCTCGGGCGGTAGCGGTTCAATAATTCTGAATAGGCCTTCTCCGAACCTTCAATAGCATCCAGTACCAGTTGATAATCTTCGAGCGCTTTACCGGTTAATTTCCCAAACCGGTCTGTCGTAGTAGTGTAATACCTTACTTCCATGTTCTGTTTTTTGTGATGTATGGAAGAAAGGCGGATAGAATAAAATAAATTCCCATCGCTGCATCCAACCATACAATACTTTTCAAGATAGACTGTTCCCGTAACTTCTTAAAGACCTGTGCACATGTTAATGTAACCACAAAGATTCGCAAAAAGTAGAGACATATCGTTAGTAAAAAATAATATTTAAACAACATTAACAAAATCAATGCAACATAATGCCAGGAATGACTCGCCCCGAAACATCCCAGAAGTAACTTATGGTACCACTTGTAATGCTTTCCTGTACTCAGGTGCCTGATTTTCTGCCTCACATATGACCTTAAATCCGGCTTTGACTCAGAATATAGAAATGTTTCCGGGTCAAGGGATATTGCCGTATTTTTCGCAGTGGCAACTTCTCTGACAAACAAATCATCATCACCTGATGCAATTTCGCTGTGAGTACTGAATCCCTGATTTTTTTCAAAACTGCTTTTTCGGTACAGCATGTTTCTGCCAACACCCATGTACGGTACTCCTGCGTTGGCATAGGAAAAATACTGTAACGCAGTCATCGTAGTTTCAAAGCGAATGAAGCTGTTCAGCATTCCTCTTTGTGGGATGTAGGGGCCGTACCCCAGGACAATGTCCTTATCGGCCGTCAGCTTTTCCGACATACTTTGGAGCCAGTTTGGGCTCTCCGGTATACAATCGGCATCAGTTACTGCTATTATGTCAAATTTTGCGGAGTTTACTCCAAGTGTCAGGGCATCTTTTTTCCCCGCACTTTTTTTTATATTAATATTTTTAACGATACGAAGGTAAGGGTAAAACTTCTGAAATTGCGCCACCACTTCCGCGGTTCCATCCTCGGAATGGTCGTCAATGATCAAAATTTCAAAGGAACGGTAGTTTTGATTGAGTATAAGGGGCAGATTTTGTGCAACTTTTTTTTCTTCATTTCGTGCACAAATCACCACGCTGATGCCCGGAGTTTCCGATTCTGGCATTTTTTCACCACTGTCGCCAGTGTCTACAGGTCTATTAGGCTGCCTTGGTTCATGACGAAGCAGGAAATAGAAAACTCCCCAATAAAACATCTGTACAAGCGTTGCTGCTACAAACGAAAGCATCAAAAGAAACAGGAACTGGTCAGTCAAATTAGCATACTATTTTTACAAGTACAATCATAATGGTGGCGAAAATATCATTTTCGGAAGTATTAATTTTACTCTGCTGCGCAAAACACATATTTTCAGCCAAACAATTCAAAAAATTGTATTTTATGCGGATATTTACG
>CANHEE010000147.1 GCA_947459655.1 Lewinellaceae bacterium | reverse complement strand
TTTATTGAAAAAGAATTTAAAGCGGCACTTAATTGTGCTTTTTTGACTTTCAAGCTGTTTTTCCGACCTATATTTTGGTAAAATAACAGTTGAGTTAGTGAAACTTTGTCTGAAGAATCGACAATACAATAATTGCCCAGCAACCACAACAACATGTTTAAAGAACTTCGCGAGTATCTACAGCTTAAAATGAGAATGAGCCATGTCTATCAGCCGGTGATGATCAGAAGGCTACTGTTGAATAATGGTGTGGCAAAGGCGACTGAAATTGCCCTGGATCTTGTTCAGAATGATCTTAGTCAGATTGAATACTACGAGAAAAGGGTAAATGCGATGGTTGGTAAAGTTCTGCGTGATAACAAGGTAGTTGATAAAAGTAAGGATTTTTATCACTTGAGGGGGTTTTCAAATATTTCAGAAAATGAACGTTCCGAGCTCGTAAACATTTGCGAGCAAAAAATTGAAGAATACAAGAAAAAGCGTGGTCTTACAATCTGGGATCATCGCCGTCGAAACCGGAGTCCCGTTGACGGAAGCATGCGCTATAAAGTGCTGAACAGAGCAAATAATGTTTGCGAGTTGTGTGGTGTTCCATCAGAAGAAAGAGCGCTTGAGGTTGACCATATTGTTCCGAAAAACTGGGGCGGTGAGGATGATATACATAATTACCAAGCACTTTGCTGGAAGTGCAATGCAGCCAAAAGAGACACAGACGATACAAACTTCAGAGACAGAGGAAAAGTCTTTGAACACAAGGAGGAGTATTGTCTGTTTTGTCATATTAAAAGGCCGGTAATTGCTGAAAACCGTCTTGCATATGCCATTCAGGATGGTTACCCCGTCGTTCACCACCACACACTCATTATTCCAAAAAGACATTTCGATAACTATTTTGATCTCAAACAGGCTGAATTCAATGCCGTTCATCAATTACTGTCCGAGACCAAACGGATTTTACAGCAAACAGATTCCGCCATCTCAGGTTTTAATATCGGTGTAAATCAGGGAGCTGATGCAGGACAGACTGTTCAGCATTGTCATATTCATCTGATTCCCAGGAGAAACGGAGATGTCGAAAACCCGCGAGGCGGCGTAAGGCACATCATACCCGGGAAGGGCTACTATTAGAATAATGCAAGAAATCTGCTTGTTTTTCGGCAATTATTAAAAGTCGAATTATTACAATAGGATAATCGCTCCAACTTGTAAATACCATCACCCAATGAATACGAGAACTTTCCTCAAAACCCTTCTCTTTTGCTGTTTAGTCAGCAGCGCCTTTTCGCAAAAACCGGTGGTTACCGAGGGCATCATCGTTCACCTGGAGAAGTTCCCGACGAAATATGTGGAGCCGAGAAATGTAGACATCTGGTTGCCGAGAGGATACGATTCACCGCAGCGATACGATGTTTTGTATGTCCACGACGGACAGGTCATGTTTGACCCGGGACTGGGCTCTTTGAGCAAGGAAGAATGGGGGCTGGATGAAATGATGAGCAAACTAATGGCACAGAAAAAAATCAAAAACAGCATCGTTGTGGCCATTTGGAATTCCGGAGAAGGGCGGCGTGCTGACTATACTCCTCAAAAGCCTACGGAAAGCCTTCCGCAGCCTTTGCTGGAGGGCCTGTACAATCAATATGGCGCCAAGCCCGGAGATCCGTTTTACAACAGAAAGGTGCGCTCCGATGCTTACCTGAAATTCATCGTCAGCGAACTGAAACCTTACATTGACAGCCATTATGCCACCTACCACAGTCCCAAACACACGCACATCATGGGTAGCAGCATGGGCGGACTCATATCTCTGTATGCCATTTGTGAGTACCCTGAAATATTCGGTTCGGCAGCCTGCCTGTCAACCCACTGGCCGGTATTGTTTTCCATGGAAAAGAACCCTTTTCCCAACGCAATCTTTGAATACCTGAAAAAGAAACTCCCCGATTCCAAATCCCACAGAATTTACTTCGATTATGGCGATAAAACGCTGGATGCCCTGTACCCGCCGTTGCAAAAACGCGCTGATGTGCTGATGAAAAAGGCCGGCTACACATCGGCTAACTGGAAAACCCGGTTTTTTCCCGGAGAAGAGCACAGCGAGAGAGCCTGGAAAAAACGGCTGGATGTGCCACTGCTGTTTATGCTTTCCAGATAGCGGTAATCACTCTAGTGTAAGGATTGGAGCACGCTGACCATTTCGCGGATCAGGTCGGTATCCGATTCGCTGTAATCGTCGCCTCCGGACATGTCGTTCCGAAAACTGAAGGATGATTTTTGTACTTTTTTTGCCGAAAAATGGTACTCGGTCGCTCCACAGATACGGTGGATTTCAGCGACATTCTTAGGCGTTACCCCGCCTCCCGGCATGATGGTGATTTGTCCCTGCATTTTTTCAATCAGTTCTGCAAGCAGGGGTGCGCCGTTCAACGCCGAAGGCTGCTGCCCGGAACTCAGAATTCTCTGTACGCCATGATCCGCCAGTTGATCAGCGGCTAAAAATGGATTACTGCAGCGGTCAAATGCGCGGTGAAATGTAAATTCCATTCCCTCTGAGGCCTTTAGCAAAGCTTGAAGTTGAGACAGGTGAATGCCACCATCCGGATGCAGTGACCCGCTAACGATGCCACGCACACCCAGTTCACGACAAATACTGATGTCTCTGATCATCAGCTGCATCTCCGTTTCGTTGTAGCAAAAATCACCCGGACGCGGACGAATGAGCACAAAAACTGGAATGTCAAGTTCCTGCGTACACATCTCAATGGCTGCATGGGATGGGGTGAGGCCACCCGTTTCCAGCGCGGTGCAGAGTTCAATCCGATTGGCGCCACCTTCGAATGCTGCACGGGCAGACAGCGGCGAAACGGCACAGATTTCCAGTTTGACAGAATTCGGTTTCATGCGAAAATAGATGGGTTACTGACTGGTGATTACTGCCTAAAGGTAAAAAGTTATTTTGCTTCACCAATGCCTCCGCACACATAGTTTGGGGTTAACCGACATATTATTTACCCGAAAATGCGGCTGCTATGTATTAACTTTGCCCAAAATTGTCAGACATGAAATTTTCCAATCCCATTCCCATTCAGGAGATTGCAGAAAGCATAAATGCCACCATCATTGGTGACGGATCACGAGAGGCTACCGGAATCAACGAAATCAATAAGGTTGAGCCGGGCGATATTACCTTTGTGGATGTTAAAAAATATTTTGCCAAAAGTCTCGGCTCGGCGGCGACTTTCATCATCCTCAATGAGGCCGTGGAATGTCCGGAGGGCAAGACTTTGCTGTTGCACCCGCAGCCTTTTGAGGCTTACAATTACCTCGCGAAGCAATTCAGACCCTTTGCCCCGCAACTCAGTCCGCGATCAGAAAAGGCTATCATTCACCCGACGGCGATCATTGAGCCCAACGTGGTCATTGGACAGCATGTCACCATTGGCGAACATACTCATATACAGGCAAATACGGTAATTGGCGAATATGTGACCATCGGAAACAACGTCATCATCCAGTCCAACTGTACCATCGGTTCAGATGCCTTTTATTACAAGAAAGAGGAGGGAAAACACATCAAATGGCGGTCGGTCGGAAGGGTAATTATCGAAGATGATGTGGAGATTGGCGCCGGATGTACCATCGCAAAAGGCGTTTCCGGCGATACCATTATCGGACAGGGCACAAAGCTGGATTGCCAGTGTCATATTGGTCACGGGGTCGTTATCGGCAAACATTGCCTTTTTGCTGCCCAGGTAGGTATCGGAGGCAAGACCATCATTGGAGACCATGTGACCCTTTATGGTCAGGTTGGGGTGGCACAGCGCCTTAATATTGCCAGTCATGTCACCGTTATGGCCAAATCGGGCGTGGGCAAAGACCTAGAAGAGGGCAAAAGTTACTTCGGTGCGCCGGCGATAGAAGCCAGAGAGGCCTATCGGGAAATCGCAGCACTGCGCCAGTTGCCCGAACTGCTAAAAAGTAGCTACAAAAATCAGGAATAGGTGTTGAAAAAGATTTTTCTGAGCAATCTCCTGCTGCAATTGGCTTTGAACCTGATTGTTAAGCCCGTGTATGTTTTGGGGGTCGACCGCGGAGTTCAAAACGCCATTGGTAAAGAGGCATATGGCACCTACTTCTCGTTGCTCGGATTTTCTTTTTTGTTTCACATGCTCAACGATTTTGGCATTCAGAACTTCACGAGTGCCCATGTTGCGCGTTATCCCCACCTGGCACAAAAGTACTTTTCTAATCTGTTTGTTTGTAAACTCCTGCTCAGTTCGCTGTATGTACTGCTCACATTGGCTGCGGCCTTGCTGGTAGGTTATCGGGGATCTGAAATAGGAATGCTGGGTATGCTTATGGCCGTACAGGTTATCAGTTCCTTTTTGTTGTTTTTCCGCTCAAATATTGCCGCACTTGGCAACTACTTTACAGACAGCTTCTTTTCCGTTTTTGACAGGCTTTTACTTATCCTGTTGGGTTTGACAGTACTTGGAATGGGAATGATAAGGCAGGGCGATTCGGCGGTACTTTTCATCATTATACAAATTGCAGCATTGGGTCTTGCTTCTACGGCTGCCTTTTATAGTCTTCGAAACCTGACCGGAAAAACAAAGATTACCTTCAGGCCCCACTTCATCAGGTATCTGCTCAAGAAGGGCATACCCTACGCCACCGTCGTATTTCTGATGCTGGTTTATTCCAGAACTGATGTCGTTTTGATTGAGCGTTTACTGCCTGACGGCAAGGCCGAGGCGGGCATTTTTGCATCTACCTACCGCCTTCTGGAGGCTGTCAATTCGGTTATGTTGATATTTGGGACGCTATTGCTTCCCATTTTTTCTACTGCTATTAGGAAAAAAGAATCCATAGCGGAATTGTTGCAGCTGAGTGTGAAGCTGGTTCTTTTCATCAGTGTTACCGCTTGCATGCTGGTGTATTATTACAGATTTGAAATCAGCCACTTGCTTTACCGTGAGGCCACACCCTATTGGGCAGAAATGATGGGCGTACTTTTTTGGAGTTATATACCTTTGTCGCTCATGTATGTGCTGGGTTCACTGGTGACTGCCTCCGAAAAAGTTAGCAGCGGAAATAAGATCTTCGCTGCAGCGGTGCTCTTGAGTCTCGTTATGAACTGCATTTTTATTCCGTTATACAAGTCGATGGGAGCGGCATGGGTAAGCCTGCTGGTGCAGAGTTTTGTAGCGGCTGCGTTGTTTTATCTGAATTACACACATTTCAGATTGAAGCCCGATTTCAGGTTGCTTGGACAGCTCTTTTTGTTCTGTGTCGCGCTGTGGGCTGCGGCCCATTTCTCAAGATTTTTAGCCGGATTTTGGGTACTTAAATGTTTTTTTATTGGTACATTTGCTGTAGTACTCAGTATTTCACTCCGTTTCTGGAGTATTAAAAGCCTATTAAAACTACTCAATGAACAAAGAAGAACTGTTCAGGCAGATTGATCAGCTCGAGAATAATGCCAGATCGAGCGCCTTTCATCGTCTTTCCGGGACACCAGGTAGATACATCTCCGCAGCTATTTTTAACAAGCTCATTTACCCACTCACACACAAGGAGTATCGGGTTGATGCCACCACGTTTTATGATTCAAAAATAAAAATTGCACTGCCTGCAGGAACCGATTTGTACCTGATTGGCGGAAAATCACACGATTCTGAGATACGACTTGCCAGATTCATGACCAACTACCTCGAGCCCGGTGAAAGTTTTGTGGATGTGGGTGCTCATTTTGGTTATTTTACACTTCTGGCCTCGGGACTCGTTGGGGAAAAAGGCCGGGTACTCGCTTTTGAGGCAGCAAACAGAAATTTTGGCCTGCTGAAATTAAATTGTACCGGGGCCGGGAATGTCGAGCTTTTCAACAACGCCGTTTCCAATCACAGTGAAATGTTGACATTCTACGAGTTTCCCGCACTGTACTCAGAATACAACACATTGGATATCAGTCAGTTTGAACAGGAATCGTGGTTCCGGTGGTACAAGCCTAAGCAGATCCAGGTGCAAAGTGTCACGCTGGATGATGTTCTCAAGGAGCGCAAAGTACAGCC
>CANHEE010000146.1 GCA_947459655.1 Lewinellaceae bacterium | reverse complement strand
GGTTCTGATCATGACTCAACTACTCAAACTCAACTCGCCAAAACGAGTATTTTTCAGTTTCCACATGTATTTCTTGGTGCATTGGCCATCTTCTTTTATGTCGGGGCAGAGGTCATGGCTGGTGATTTGATTGGAAGTTACGGAAAGAATCTCGGTTTTGAGCTGGATCAGACTAAATACTTCACGACACTTACCTTAAGTGGTATGTTATTGGGGTACTTGCTAAGCCTTTTTATAATACCGAAATATGTCAGGCAGGAAGTATGGCTAAATATCTCTTCGATTCTTGGCATAGTCCTGACAATTTCAGCTTATTTTTCTTCAGGTTTCGTGGCAATTACTTGCATAGCAGCACTTGGTTTTGCAAATGCCGTGATGTGGCCTGCTATATTTCCTCTTGGAATTGCCGGCCTTGGTAAATTCACAAAAACGGGCTCGGCTCTATTAATAATGGGTATCGCAGGTGGGGCGGTCATTCCTCAGGTCTTCGGTTTGTTGTCAACATCTATAGGTTTTAAAGTCGGATTTCTCATTTGTATGCTGCCATGCTATCTGTACATCCTGTATTTTGCAAAATCTGGTCATATGGTCGGCAGAAGTACTTAAGTCTTTAAATCCAAAATAAATGCCTAAATTCCTTTTCGATTATTTCAAAAGATTTACATTTGTGTCACATCAATTTGTTTTTTAAACCTTAATTATTAAAAATGAAAAAACTGTTTACGTTTTTAATTTCAGTATTTTGTTTTGCTTTGGTTGCGCAGGTCAATCCTGGACTAAAACTGAATATCAATGGGAAATCCTATCAGACAGCTTCGGCTGCGTTTGGTCCAACGATGGATATTGGCACTTCTATTTGCGAAGAACTCATCATTATGGACAGCAAGGGTGGTGTAAATCCAACTGATGATACCAGACTTGAAGGCTGCGATCAGATCAACAATGCAGCTGCGATGAATGGTAAAATTGTATTGATCAAAAGGGGCAATTGTCTTTTTGTGGAAAAAGTACTGAATGCACAGAAAGCCGGTGCGGTTGCAGTGGTGATTTTCAATAACATTTCTGAACCGCTACCCACCTCACTTGGCGGCACTGATTCACTCGATCAGGTTAAAATTCCGGCGTGCAGAATTACGTTGGAAGATGGAAATGAGCTGCTTTCTATCGCAAAAGCAGGTACAAAGCTGAATTCCTGCCTTTTCAATCCAAATGTTGCTGTAAGTGCGGTATATGGCAATCGATTTGCTAATCAAGCTCCTCTCAGTCAGACAGATTCTGTTTTTGCATTACTGAGCATACAAAACAAGGGAACTGAAGATCTTAAAGACATTACAGCGTATGCACAAATTATTGCTCCGAGTGGTGCGAAAACAGTAGTAAAAAGTGAAACTGCCGATATCCCTCCGACAGCACAAGGATTTGTAGAGTTAATAGAGTTATCTGGTTACAAACCAACTGAAAAAGGCACTTATAAAGTCCGTTTCTTTGGTAATTATGGCAGCGACACTACCAATACAAACTTTATAATCACAGAAAATACCTTTGCAAATGACAATGGAACAGTTCCCGGAACCGGTACAGCACGTACTTCAGCACGCTTTGCTACAGAAGGAAAGAAGTACACTGCGCTGAATTTCTACAAAACAGGTTCCAAGGCCTGCAAGGCTACATATGCCACTTTTGGAATCATCAATGCCAAGGCATTGAAGGGCCGCAGTTTCAAGATTACTGTGTGGGAGACATCAGAAGACAAACTGAAAAACATTTCCTCGACAACAAATTCGCCTGATCTGATTGCTGAATATCCGGTTGGTGATGAAACCACTTATAAAGTAGAGGGGACAGAGAAAAATCTGATTACTGTACCTCTAAAGGATGGAAACAGTGCAGGAATTAATTTGGAAGCGGATAAAATGTACATCATGACTGTAGAATACAATGGTACAGCCTATTCTGACTCAATTGTTCCACAGTACACCCTCGGTAAAGTCAATCCGGTAAGATGGAAAGGTGTTTCAGTAAATGGTACTGCAGTTATGTCAGGTACCAGCTACTTTGGTGGGGGCTGGAGTGCTACAGATGATCCTGTCGGCAGATTGCATATTGACAATTTTGTTGGGAACGAAGACCTGATTACTCTAAAAGAAAACGAAGTGACAGTATTTCCAAATCCGGTGGTCAATACGGTACAGGTTAAACTAAACCTTGAAAATGAAGCCAGTAGAATACAACTCGGCGTAATGGATGAAATGGGTCGTATACTTCAGATTCAGGACATTCCTGACCAGCATGGTACTATTTCAGTAAATATGAGTGCATATCCACCAGGAATCTACTTTTTAACTGTAAAAACAGATAAAGCTTTCAGTACTGAGAAAATAATCAAAGAATAATAAAAAATGCCTCCCGGAAGCGGGAGGCATTTTTTATTGCAGTGAATCCAAATCTACAGATTCGCCGAGTTCAGGAATAGATATTTTTCCGAATCCCCGATCCTGAAGAAATGACCGATATATTTTCTGTTTTTCGGGTTCGCCATGAACGAGGAACATGTGTTTTAGTTCCGTTTTAAGGTTTTTAAGCACATCATACATTTCCATTTGGTCACCGTGAGCGGAAAAAGAGTCCATGATTTCCACTTTCGCCCTGACCATTAGCTCTTCGCCAAACAAGCGAATGGTTCTGTCCCCATTTATGAGTTTACCTCCAGGAGTATCAGGTGAACAGTAGCCGATAATCAGAATTGTGTTGCGGCTGTCTTCTATGTTGTTCGCAAGGTGGTGCTTAACCCTGCCAGTATTCATCATTCCCGAGGAGGAGATTATTACACAGGGCTCCTCATTGGTGTTCAGCGATTTTGATTCTTCAACATCTGATATATAGCGCAGAGAGTTAAAACCGAAAGGGTCTTTATCGGTAAGAAGGTGGTCGTGAAGCTCTTCGTCGTAACATTCGAGGTGTTCCCTGTAGAGTTGAGTGGCATTGACAGACAAAGGACTGTCAACGTAAACAGGAATACCATCTGGCAACTCTCCCATTTCTACAAGTCTGTCAAGTATATACACAACTTCCTGGGTCCTTCCAACGCTGAACGCGGGTATAATGACCCTTCCTTTGTTTTGGATGACCGTCTTTAAAATAATGTCCCTGAAATGAATGGATTCATTGGGAGCGGATTCGTGTATCCGATCCCCATAAGTGGACTCTGCGATGAGGAAATCAACTGCTGGTAGGGGTAGCGGATCCCGTAGAATTGGTCTGTTGGGTCTACCGATATCTCCTGTAAATCCTAGCCTCGTAACTTTATCTCCTTCCTGGACATAGAGTGTAACGCTTGCACTGCCAAGAATATGGCCCATATCTCTGAACTGCACTTTTACGCTCGGGTGAATTTGGAACCAGGTATCATAGGGATAGCTGACATACTGTTTCAGCGCATTCTTTGCATCCTGTTCTCCGTAAAGTGGAGTTCTTGGAACAGCAGCAAAATTTTTATTTCGAAGTATTCTTTTGTTAAAAAAATCGGTTTCACTTTGTTGGATTTTTGCGCTGTCAAGCAGCATGATACTTGATAAACTTCTGCTTGCAGCAGTAGTGTAAATAGGTCCTCTGAATCCATCTTTGACAAGTTTTGGAATGCGTCCGGAATGGTCAATGTGCGCATGTGAGAGGATCAGGCAGTCCAACTTTAGTGGATCAAAAAGCCAGTTTTCATTAAAGTCCTTCCAGTTTTCGCTGTGTCCCTGGTACAGACCGCAATCCAGCAAGATCGAAAAACCGTCATTGAGGATAAGAAGATGAGCACTGCCGGTAACCTCGCCTGCAGCTCCGCAAAATTTGATTTTCATTAGTTTATAACCGTTTAGTAATTGGTCTCTACGTGCAACTTACTGGTTGTCTCTCCATTCGTAGACCCACTTGGCCTGAATCTGCTCGAGGTGGCCCTCATTGCTCTCCTCGCGTGTTCCCTTAAAGTTGGGTATTTCCAGAATCCACTCCAACAAATCTGTAAAACGAATACGGTAAATTTTACCCTCGTTGAACTCATCGCCGAAACGTTCGTAAAGTTTCATTGCAATATCTTCGTGGTCGTTCCAGTAAATCGGAAAGTTTTCAATTGATTCAAATGACATGAAATTGTGTATTTTAAGGAAGAAATGATTGGTGTATTTTATACGGGTGTAAAGATGTGGCTTTTTTGTGAAATCTGATTTCAGTACTGTGAAAATCATTGTATTTCACAAAGAAAAAGATAAAAGAGGTTCAGTAGTTTCACTTTTGCAGTAAAATAAATTTGCTTTGATGTCAAATTCAGTACCTCTGATATCAGCTTCAGCTGCGCGTGTAGTTTTAAAAGTATATCAATGAGTTATTACATCATGTCAGTGTTCTACAATGTGATTTTATAATAATTTTCTAACTTTGGAACTAGATTACGTCTTACGTAATAACAAAAAATAGAGGAGCACTGTTTACGCTAACTACTCTGCCAATCAATTAATTATGAATACAGGGACTATTTTAATGCTTGCATCAAATGTGCTGATTACCATAATTGTTTTTCGGTTGTTCCGGAAAATTCTTACCCTGCCCAGACATGCCGGAAATCAACGAGACGAGCGTTGGACTACCCGATCCGGACTTGTGCTCGCAATGGCCGGCAATGCGGTCGGACTTGGAAATTTCCTTCGTTTTCCTGTTGAAGCCATAAAAAATGGCGGTGGTGCATTCATTGTACCATATTTAGTTTGTTTCCTGCTCATGGGTATACCTCTGATGCTTGTTGAATGGGCTTCAGGACGCTTTGCGGGCAAAAGGGGAATCCACGATACACCATACATTCTGCAAAGTCTTTCTCCAAATCCGCTATGGAAGTACGTCGGAGCGTTGGGATTATTTACAAATCTTATAGTGGCATCTTATTACATTTATGTAGAATCGTGGGCTCTAAGCTATGCATTTTATGGTTTGGGAGGCTTTTTTAAGGGAATGTCGCAACAAGAGGTAAGCGCGTTTTTTGATCATTACACAGGAAGCAGCAACTCCGTAATGATTTTTTCATGGATATGTTGCCTTATGCTAAATCTGTATTTCTTATCAAAAGGATTGGGTCAAGGAATTGAAAAAGTTGCATCGTTTGGGATGCCGTTGCTGCTCGTTTTTGGAGTAGTACTGGCATTATATGGCTTAACGATAACGGCCGGTGCAAATGGTGCAGTTGAGAATGGGATGACGGGTCTTGACTTTCTTTGGCAACCTGATTTTTCAACCATTTGGAATCCTGCAGTTTGGATGGCGGCAGCCGGGCAGGTTTTTTTTACCTTGTCTGTTGGAGTTGGTGCAATACAATGCTATGCTTCTTATGTCAGTGAAAAGGAAGATATTGTTCTAAATGCACTTTCTGCCGGTTGGCTGAACGAGTTTGTTGAGGTTGTCATCGGAGCAGCGATCGTAATTCCCATCTCTGTTGGGTATCTGGGTCTTGATGCAGTGAAGTCAATTGTCAGTGGATCCGGTTCAGGTTTTGGTCTCGCATTCCGAACGTTGCCCTTTCTTTTTCAACAGTGGGGAGCATTGATGTCTTCTCTTGCGGCCCTGATGTGGTTTGGGGTGTTGTTCTTTGCAGGAATAACATCTTCATTGGCAATGGGCTTACCTTTTCTTGGTTTAATGAAAGACCACTTTAGTTGGTCAAGTACTAAAACAACTATTGTTCTGGGACTGGTCATATTCGCCTTAGGAATTTTGCCCGTTTTCTTTTTTAATGAAGGCGCTATGGGCGAATATGATTACTGGGCAGGAGATGTAGCTCTGGTTATGTTTGCCTGTTTTGAAATCGTTCTTTTTGCGTGGATTTTTGGTATCGATCGAGGCTGGGCGGAAATTCAGGAAGGAGCTGATTTTAGGTTGCCAGGCATAGTTAAATACATAATCCAATATGTCACTCCCCTTTTTCTGCTTGGAATTGTTGTCGGCAATATTCACAACTGGAGTTCAAATCTTGTGAACACACAGCTCAATACAGTCCAATTGATTTCAAGGGTAGTTATGCTGCTTGTTTTTGCAGGAATTTGCACG
>CANHEE010000145.1 GCA_947459655.1 Lewinellaceae bacterium | reverse complement strand
CCATGTTAGAGACAGGTTTAGAAACCATTGCATACAATAACAACAGAAAAAATGAGTCCATCTCCTTCTTTGAAATGGGCAAAATATATGCAAAAACTACAGCAGGAAATCAGGGAAACAGAGCAAAAACAAAAAGGAAACCGGAATTAATTTACACATCGGCTTGATTTCACAAGTTAGAGACAGCATTTGTTTTATCTTTGCACCACAACGCTGACAACCTGAATCAGGCCATTTTTTCTTATAAAACAATCACAATGAACAACGACCATAAATTCAGTCCCGAAAGCCTGATGATGTCTTACGGCTACAAGCCGGCATTGTCTGAAGGTGCCATCAAATCTCCTATATTTCTGACCTCAACTTTCGTTTTCAAAAATGCGGAGGAGGGAAAAGCTTTTTTTGAACTGGCATATGGTCTGCGTGAAAAGGGGAAAAATGAGGAGCTCGGACTGATATACAGCCGCATCAATAATCCTGACCTGGAAATATTGGAGAACAGACTAACGCTATGGGATGAAGCCGAAGAATGTGCTGTCTTTGAAAGCGGAATGTCGGCCATCACAACTGTATTGCTTGAATTTCTGAAACCAGGTGATCTGCTGCTTTACAGCACGCCACTTTACGGTGGTACCGATCATTTCATTCATCATTTCTTGAGCAAAATTGGAGTAAACACACTAGCATTCAAGCCTGGTCAGGAGCAGGATGAACTGAAAAGTATCCTTGAGGCGAGTGGAATGGCAGATAAACTGGCCATGATTTATATCGAAACTCCGGCGAATCCGACCAATGCTGTAATCGACATTTCAGCTTGCAAAGCCATTGCAGAGAAGTATAGTACCTCGGAGAAGAAAGTTTTAATAGCTGTGGACAATACCTATATGGGTCCGCTTTGGCAACAACCCCTCAAACTGGGCGCTGATTTTTCATTGTATTCTGCGACAAAATACATTGGTGGCCACAGTGATGTTATTGCAGGGGCTTGTTGCGGTAGTTTTGAGGTCATCAAGAGAGTAAAAACGTTGCGCACTTTCCTCGGCAATATGGCATCGCCGCATACGGGTTGGTTGCTGATGAGAAGTCTTGAAACACTGAAAATCAGAATGGAACAGCAGGCTTTCAATGCTGCAAAAGTGGCAGAATTTCTGAACAAACATCCGAAAATTGAAAAAGTATATTACCTCGGCAATATCCCGAAAGGAACACGTGAATACGAAGTTTTTCAGAAACAATACTCCTCAGCAGGTGCCATGCTTTCATTTGATGTAAGAGGTGGAGAAAAAGAGGCGTTCACATTTATTAATTCACTGAAACTCATTAAACTGGCTGTCAGTCTGGGCGGTACAGAGTCACTAGTGGAACACCCCTACACCATGACACACGCCGGAGTAGATCCACATCACAAACAGGAAATGTCGGTTACCGAAAAAATGGTGAGATTGTCAACGGGCGTGGAAAATTACCGAGACATCATCTGGGACATCGAACAGGCTCTGGAAAAAGTTTAGTAAAACAAGCTCCGGTATTTTGAAAAACATCAGCAAAACTGTACTGCTGCTCTCGGGTGTGAGCTTATTTACCGATATGGCCAGTGAAATGCTCTATCCGGTCATGCCCATTTACCTCAAATCTATCGGATTTTCAATTGCATTTATCGGATTGTTGGAGGGACTAGCTGAAGCCACGGCAGGACTAAGTAAAGGGTACTTTGGCAAGTGGTCTGACCAAACCGGCAAACGGCTCCCGTTTGTACAGATCGGTTATCTATTGAGCGCGATTTCAAAACCGTTAATGGCCATTTCTGTTGTTCCGGCATGGGTTTTTACCGCTCGTAGCTTAGACAGATTCGGAAAAGGAATCAGAACAGGTGCAAGGGACGCAATGTTGTCTGATGAGGCTAGTCACAGCACAAAGGCAACAGTTTTTGGATTTCATCGCTCGATGGATACCATGGGTGCTGTACTCGGACCGCTTTCAGCATTAATGTACCTGCATTTCTATCCTGGCGAATACAGAAACCTTTTTTACATTGCATTTATCCCAGGATTCGTAGCTATACTTTTTACTCTACTGCTAAAGGACAAGATCATTCCTGCAAAAAAAGAAACAGTTAGTTTTGGTTTTTTAAGTGCCTACCGCTACTTCAAGGAAGCCAATGCAGGCTATAAAAAACTGGTTTCAGGACTTTTATTATTTGCTTTAATTAATAGTTCAGACATTTTTTTGCTCCTTCAGGCCCGTCAAGCAGGAATGGATGACCGTTCGCTAATTGCGATTTATATTTTTTACAATCTGGTTTACGCATTAACGGCTTATCCGGCGGGGATAATCGCCGACCGCTGGGGGATTAAGAAATTGTTTAGTGTAGGTATTGCTCTTTTTGCTTTCGTTTACCTATCGATCAGCAACTGCCTGCATACCGAAGATTTTCTGGTTATTTTCGCACTTTATGGGATGTATGCTGCATTGACGGAAGGCATTTCAAAAGCCTGGATCAGTAACATCAGTACAAAAACAGAAACCGCTACCGCCATCGGAGTGTACTCCGGATTGCAAAGCATCTGCACATTGCTCGCAAGCACTCTCGCCGGACTGATATGGGCAAACTATGGTGCCTCTACAACATTTTGGATAAGCGGAAGCGTAGCCCTGCTGCTTGTTTTTTACTTTGCTTTGTTTGTACGGGAATAGGTCGATCAATAAAGATAAATGCAAAAAATTTGATCGAACAACGATTTATTAAAATATAAACTACAGCAATCACACATTGTTTTATGTTTGAAGTAGTGATTGTAGCAAAATATTATGTTATACGATTTACAATTAATTTGATCTTTAAATTGTACTTAATTTTACTTAATATGTTGATTAGTACTTTATGATTTTTTCAACTACTGAAGATCCGGTAGAAGTTTTAACCCTCAAGTAGTATATACCGGAGGAAAATGGCAACATATCTATTTGTTTCTGATCACCTGCGAAAACTATCCGACCAAATGAATCCATAAGTTCAAAATCTGTAATTACTTCTGCACATGTAATATACAGTTCGTTATTAACTGGATTTGGATGTAATTTCAACCAATTTGGGCTTGAACTATTATTAGTCTTCAATATAGGGTTAAATCTAAGTTTGGGGGCGCCTAAACAATTCTGTGCACTGCGCATCATATCTATTGCAATTTCTCCTGATTCATATTGTTTACGTACGGACGACGTAATTAATCCAGTAAACATGGATACACCTACTATTTTATCTGCAAAATTAAAAAAGTAAGTCATCGAATTAGGGTCAACGTACGCACCTCCGGTTAAATTACCACCAACCTTGATATTGTAAGGTGATATTAATCTGATTTCCCCTGTTTTAGGATTTATTCTTGTCAATTTAAAAGTTGTAGAGTCAATAACATCTACATATCCCATAAAGAGTGAATCAAATACAGTAGAAATGTAATTTTGTCTGGTTAAACCGTAGATTGATGTATCAGCACAGCTATAAGCTATGTTCTCAAAAATTCCACCCCGTGGTAATTTAATCGGTATAGTTTTGAACTTAGCTCCTGTATAAAGATCGATTCCAACTAACTTATTTACAGCTGAATAGTAATAAATCATTTGATAAGGATCAATTGAGTTTCCTGCAAGCGTATACAGATTATCGAAAGAAGCATTTCCTATAATTGAGTAGGTACCATCTACTGGATTTAGAGAACCAAATCTAATCTTTGAAGAATCCAACACTTCATAAGTAGTCAGAGATAGACTATCAAAGTAAGTTGAGTAAAAATTTTGCGGTACCATTCCGTATATCGTTGAATCACTCGGATTGAAACGGTAGTTTTGGAAATTTGCATTTGTGAAAGCACCTGTTACCGGAACATTATTTATTATATTACCTGTGTTAATATCAAAAGTAAGTAGATTAGGCCCACTTCCAATGTAATACTGATTTAAGTAGGGATTTATGGTAGCACTATTAAGATTAATCCCAATACTATATGCCTTTTTACCCAAGTTAGTGACAATACCTGTATATGGATCTATACTACCCAGTCTTATCGTTGAAGAATCCAGAACTTCTACAGTTGTGTTAGAGATAGGGTCAAAATTATATGAAATAAAATTTTTCCTTACGATACCGAAATTTTGGCATCTGGTATTTTCAATTAAAATAAGAGAAAAAAGAATGTAAATAAAATAAACTTTCATCTTGGCGAGTTCTGAACTATTCATCCTTAAGTACAATAACTTTGACAATATCAATTGATATTAAAAATAAAATGATACTTACATGTGGTTTCTAGATTGCAAAGCTAGAGTTTTAGAATACACATCCAGTATGATATATAAAACTTCAGTATCAAAATGACATTTACTTTACAATTAAATCATTTAATCATTAAATCAATTATTTCCACATACTCATTAAGTACAATGTACAGATTCTAAAGAGTAAATATAAACCTTACTGTAAAATTTGGATTTACACTTTAAATTTGAACATAGATTAAAAATAAAAACTATCTATTTAACCCACACCACCGAACTTTTTCCTCGGCAATCCGATCTCATGTTCCTGAGGATAAGGTGCTCTATGGGTCGAACTGATATCCAGTTTCATGTTATTTTGGGTGGTGTATTGCCGTTCCCCTGAACCGGAATATCTCGGGTCGGGGACAAATGGTAGTTTCGCCATCTTGTTAATTGTTATGGTGGGAAAATGAAAATCAACCTCTACAATTCCCTGCAATAAATAACAACCTCCACCGGCAAATGGATAGGTTTTGAGTGAATCAGGAAAATGAGCGGTATCAAAATAAGCTCCTTCAGTGTCAATCCAGGTGCCGAAATACATCGTTCCTTTTTTGGTAGGCACCTGCTTTGTGGAAACCAAATAAGCCACCATCTTGACCTCTTTTTTGTGAAAAAGTAGCAGCGCCTCAGCCTTTACATCTCCTCTGTATTTCGTATGCAACAAATCAAATGGCGAACAGGATACCGGAAAACTCAGCAATTCGATCTCATCAAAGGCATCCTCAAATGCTGCGCGATACAGTTCCGGTAAATGGTATTCTCTAACGGGTTCGCGAATCAACAGGTTTTCCTTGGGTTCGGGTTTGAAATTGTTGAGCAACAGTCTAGCCAATAAAATGAGTTCGTTCTTGGTTTTACCACTAAAACGAAAAGCCCCGATAAATATCAGAATCTGTATGGATTCTATGCCAATATTTATTCGTTTTATAAAATCCTCCAGCGATACATAATCTCCGCACTTTTCTCTTTCATTCACTATTGACTCTGCCAAAGCACTGTCCAAACTTTTCAAATGCATAAAACCTAGATAAACATCCTTCCCCAAAATTGTTGTTTCATACCTGCTTTTGTTCACACAGGGCGTATGAATTGTTGCTCCAGACATTCTTGCCTCATGAATATAAATCTCCGTGCGGTAAAATCCACCGCCATTGTTGATGGCCGCGACCATGAATTCTATTCCGTAATACACTTTTAGATACAGACTCTGGTAACTTTCCACAGCATAAGAAGCAGAATGGGCTTTGCAAAAGGAATATCCGGCAAAGGATTCTATCTGTCGGTAAACCTCCGCACTCAATTGATCAGGATGACCTCGCTCCCTACAGGAAAGAAAAAATTGCTCCTTTACAGCATGCAATTCCTTAATGGAGCGACTCTTACCACTGATGGCTCTTCTGAGAATATCACCATAAGATGCCTCCAATCCGGCATAATGCAGGGCGATTTTGATTACATCTTCCTGATAAACCATCACTCCATAGGTCTCACCAAGCTGTTCTTTAAACACCTCGTGGAAATATTCGAATTTATCCGGATTGTTGTGGCGGAAGATGTATTCCCGCATCATACCACTCTGTGCGACCCCCGGACGGATAATACTGGAAGCTGCAACAAGTACTTTGTAGTTGTCGCATTTCAATCGCCGGAGTAATCCACGCATGGCAGGACTTTCAATATAGAAACAGCCTAGCGTTTTCCCCATACTCAAGAATTCATTGCAAAGGGATTCGTCTTTGTAAAGGCTTACATCCCTGATGTCTACCTTTACACCCCTGTTTTGTTGTACCAGTCTAACCGCCTCATCAATGGTACCAAGACCGCGTTGACTCAGTATATCAAACTTTTCAAAACCAATCTCTTCTGCGATGTGCATGTCAAACTGCACGATTGGAAATCCTTTCGGAGGCATCTCCAGTGCTGTGAAATTGGTGAT
>CANHEE010000144.1 GCA_947459655.1 Lewinellaceae bacterium | reverse complement strand
TTTTTACAGGCAATTAGACGCGATGGATTGCGGTGCTACCTGTCTGAGGATGATAGCGAGGTATTACGGTCGTTACTATTCACTCGAATATTTGCGAGACATTACCTATCTGGATCGTGAAGGTGTGTCCCTGATAAGCATTTCCGATGCAGCGGAGCACCTTGGCTTTCAAACGTTGAGCGTGAAGGTGGGCTACAACCGACTCGTTGAGGATCTTCCGCTTCCCTGCGTTGCGCACTGGAGACAACAGCATTTTGTGGTGGTTTACAAGGCATCCAAAACCCATGTTTGGATCGCCGACCCCGCTGCGGGTAAATTCAAAATATCTCGAGAGTCGTTTTTACATGGGTGGGGTGGCGATCAGGTTGAAGGTGAACAGCAGGGCATTGTGCTTTTGCTGGAGCGCACTCCCGATTTTGATCGTCGAGAGGGCGAAAAGGTCGCCAAGAAAGGATTTTCGTTCTTGTTTTCGTATTTGCAAGGGTACAAACCGATGCTCTTTCAGATTTTTCTCGGGTTGTTGTTCGGTAGTCTGATTTCACTGGTTTTTCCATTTTTGCTGCAATCTGTTGTTGACATCGGAATACCCACACGCGATCTGAATTTCATTTATGTTATCCTTATCGCACAGGTGGTGCTGACCTTCGGACACATCGCCATTGGTTTTTTGCGAAGTTGGATGCTGTTGCATATTGGCTCCAGAGTGAACATCCGACTGGTTTCCGATTTTCTGATAAAACTGATGCGGCTACCAATTCGGTTTTTTGATACCCGACTGACGGGTGACTTGATGCAGCGAATACAGGACAACCAGCGCATCGAACATTTTCTGACTTCCTCAACACTATCTACTTTGTTTTCCATCATAAATCTCGTGGTTTTTGGTGGAATTCTCGCTTATTATAATACCGGAATTTTCTCCGTTTTTTCCATTGCCACAGCGCTTTACCTTGCTTGGATTCTGTTTTTTCTCAGAAGAAGAAGAATCCTTGACTACCGCCGTTTTGATCAGATGTCAAAGAACCAGAGTTCTCTGATTCAAATCATCAACGGGATGTCTGAAATCAAGATACACAATGCAGAAACACAGAAGCGATGGGAGTGGGAGCGCATTCAGGCCCAGCTTTACAGGCTGAGCATGGACTATCTGTCGGTTGATCAGTTTCAGCATGCCGGTGCCTCGCTCATCAATGAACTGAAAAATGTTGTCATATCCGTTTTTGCAGCCAAGGCTGTTATTGATGGTCAAATGACATTGGGACAAATGGTGTCCATGCAATACATCATTGGGCAACTCAACGGACCTGTGGAACAGTTCATTGGTTTTATATTGGAAGCGCAAAGTGCTCTGATCAGTCTTGAGCGAATGAATGAAATACACTCCCGGGATGATGAGGAAAATCCGCACGACAAACTGAATTTTATACCTGAAAACCAGTCTATAATTTTGGATGATGTTTGCTTTTCCTATGGTGGCCCACATTCACCACTGGTACTGAGCCACATTGACCTTGTCATACCTAAAGGCAAAAAAACGGCGATTGTCGGTTCGTCGGGAAGTGGTAAAACGACTTTGCTGAAACTACTGCTGAATTCCTATCCGCCACTGGAGGGTCAGATTAGACTGGGAGATATACCGCTGAGAAACCTCAGAAACAAAGCATGGCGCGACAAGTGCGGAGTGGTGATGCAGGACGGGTTTATATTTAGCGACTCTATAGCCAAAAACATTGCGCTTGGAGATGAAAGTATTGACAAGAAAAAACTCTTGTTTGCGGCTCGGGTGGCGCAGATTCACACCTTCATTGATTCCCTACCGTTGGGTTACAACACGAGAATAGGGGAGGATGGCATCGGGTTGAGCCAGGGACAAAAACAGCGGATGCTGATTGCAAGGGCTGTTTATAAAAACCCCGATTACCTTTTTCTGGATGAGGCAACCAATTCGCTGGATGCCTACAACGAACTGATGGTTATGGAAAACCTAGAGCAGTTTTTCAAGGATAAAACGGTAGTTGTGGTTGCGCACAGGTTAAGTACTGTTAAGAACGCTGACAATATTGTCGTCATAGAACGCGGAGAAGTGGTCGAGCAGGGTACTCACCAGCAACTTACCGCACTAAGGGGTACTTACTATTACCTGGTAAAGAACCAACTGGAACTGGGGAGCTAAAGGTTCGTAGAAAAAACATCAATTGATTAGAGAGCCAACATTTTGGCAAAATAAAAAGCTGCCCCGGCACATACCGGGACAGCTTTCATCATTTTGAGGATTATCTGAACAATCAGAACATATAGCGAATGCCCAGTTGTGCCTGCCACAAATCCTGGAGATTGGTCGTTCTTGTGAAAGAAGAATACTTGATGTTGTCTGATCCAGTGGCATCTTTCACTGTAGCCATTCTGTATATTGGTGCACCATTAGCATCAACTTTGCTAAATACCAGCGGAGCTGCAGTATTCAAACGGTATCCGACACCCCATTGCCTGTTGAACAGATTTCCGATGTTGAAAATATCTGCGCGAAGCTGGATGGTATGAACTTTACCTGCGATAACCGGCTTGATTTCCTGAACAACGTTGAAGTCTAAACGGGTAACGAAATCAAATACCCCACCATTGCGCTCAGCATAGTGGCCTCTGTGTGCACTGAGGTACTTGTCCTGGTTGATGAAAGCATCAAAAGCATCCTTCTGTTGCGCAGCTGTAAAGAGCACATTAGAACCGCTTTTGATGTCTTCAAAATTCATTTCACTTTGGTCTTTTGGGATATAAATCAGGTCATTGCCATTGATGCCATCGCCGTTCATATCACCGGAGATGGTATAGGTGTAGCGGCCCTGGTTGTAAGATTCTGCCAGAAGCGAGAATTGCGTAGCACCCAAGAATTTCTGACCCACAATAGGGTAGTCGATGCGGTATGTTGCAGCACCGATGATTCTGTGGCGCTGGTCATTGTTGGAATATGCTAGGTTCAGATAGTTGTTGCCATTAACAGAGGAAACATCTCTCCATGAAGAGAATGCAATTGAACCTGCGCTCATCATGTCTCTGGAATTTCCGAAAGTATAGGCAAGTACTCCGCCAAAGCCATTTGAAGGTGTTTTTTCAAGCTTAAAAGTTGCGAAATAACCATAGCTCTTGCCTGTATTGGTCAATACTGTTGCATCGGTTACATATGACACATACTTGGTGTTGTCGTAGCGAGGTCTGTTGTCCGCGCCCGTAAAGCTTTTACTTGGTGCTTTTAGGTTGGCCTGGTAGTACAACATATCATTGATTGTTCTGCTATACATACCCTCTGCAGTGGCAACAATCCCAAACGGAAGTTTATAGTCAAATGCAAGGCTACCTCTCAAGACTTGAGGAAATCTGAAATCAGATTCGGTAGCAGCGATGTTGTAAGATTTTGCGGGACGAGTAACATTGACAGGTTCGTACTTGGTCACATCATCGGTGAATGGATATTTTTTGTTGTTTATTACGACCCATTTTGTCTTGTCCGCATTGCTGGTGTTGGAGATGTCATTGATTTGTCCACTCAACATACCATTGTTGCCTGCCTGATTGGCCAGCCAAACGAATGCAGGGCGGCCGGAAAACAATCCGATACCTCCTCGTATTTGAAGTGATTTGTCATCAAGAGGGTTCCAGTTGAATCCGATCCGCGGTGAAAAGTTTGGATTCGCCTTGGGTAAGTCGTAAGTGGAAAGCCTTACTTTCTCTCCACCATATACTCCGTTGTTGACCACAGGGCTCTGAAATCCTGTAGTGGCAACACCTGTTGTATCGATTTGCGGGTTGTAATAAATGCTCTTGTCGAGAGCATCAAATACAGGAACGTCAACACGCACACCCAATGTCAGTCTTAGTTTCTCGGTGATATCCCACTCATCCTGAAGATAAGCACCAATCTGGTTAACCGTCAAGACGGATGCCCATGGTGAGCGGTCTGGTTTTACAGAATAACCAAGGACATATCTGTTGTACATTACAGAGTCACCGTTGACTGCTTTTTTAAAGTCGTCCAGTGAATTGAATACATATTGTCCGTTGATGGTCGGTGTAAATACGTTTTCAAATTTGAATCTTTCAAAGCTGACACCTGCACCCAGGGTATGTTTGCCCAATGAATAGGTTAGCTGGTCAATGGCCTGATAAGTATCTGTATTCAATTTGTTGTTTGGTGTAAACGGCTCTGAACCGAATGCAATGTAGTTTCTGCCACCTGAAAGGATATCAACAGTAGGGAAAGCTCTTGGCGTCAGTTCTTCACGATAGTCGCGGTTGGCTGTGTAACCCAGAATCAATTTATTGGAAATTCTAGAATTTACAATGGAGTTCAATTCGGCAATACCTGAGTAGATGTCGTTGTGGATGACATAGTTTGAAGTCCGGTAGTTCATACCGAATGCGTTACCATTACGACCGGTAAATCCACCTGAAGAAGACATCGGAACATCACTCTGTGATTTCAGCGTATTGAAACGCACACTCATCTTGTGCTTGCTATTGATGTTGTAGTCGATACGAGCAAGTGCTTTTGCACTTTTTGTGATCAGTTCGTAACCCTCCCATTTTCCGGGATCGTAGCCATATTTGGTCTTTAGGATATTGGCAACGTCAATAAGGTCCTGCTCTTTTACGCGCGTTGTACTTGCCTGGCCTTTGTTTGAGCCATCGGCTTTTTCTGCAAAAAACACAGTTCCAGGCGACGTTCTGTTTTCTGTTTCACCATTGACAAAAAAGAATAGTTTGTTTTTGATGATTGGTCCGCCCAATCTAAAACCTGCCTGGTTTACTCCGAAGGAAGTTGTCGATGCAGATGTGGTATTTCCAAAGAAGTCTTTCTTGCCAATGAGGTTGTTGTTTCTGTTGTTGAAAAATACAGATCCTGTAAATTCATTCGTTCCCGAGCGGGTTACAGCGTTGATACCGGCACCGGCAAATCCACCCTGCTTCACGTCATAAGGTGCAAGGTTAATCTGCAACTGTTCTACTGCATCCAATGAGATTGGCGTCGAACTGGTTTGGCTGCCAGGAAGCGGCTGCAATCCGAAAGAGTTGTTGAATACCGAACCATCAATGGTCAGGTTGTTAAATCTGTTGTCCATACCGGCAAAGGAAAGGGCGTTCTGGCCGCCTCCACCACGAACATTGGGATTGAGGCGCGTGAAATCCTCCAGACTACGATTAAGTGTAGGAAGAGCATTTAACGTTGCGTTGGACACGTTGGTTGAAGCACCGGTTTTTTCATTGCTGATAAGAGCGTTCTTTCTGTACACCACTTCTACCTCGGAAAGCAGCATTGCATCTTCAGCGAGAACGATGTTGAATTTGCTCACTTCACCCAACTTCATAGTAGGGATTTCAGCGTTGTAAGTTTTGTATCCGGTGTACGACACTGTCAATTTGTACGGACCTCCAACCCTGATGTTGTTCAGGATAAAGCGTCCATCCTCATTGGTAATGGTTCCGTAATTTGTTCCGGTAGGCGTGTGCACAGCGATAACGGTCGCCCCGATTAGTTCTCCTCCTTTACTATCTTTTACCGTTCCCGATGCAGCAGCAGTGGTGACCTGGGCCACTATGCTCCCACTCGCAAACAGCAAAGCAAAAAAGAAAGCAGCTTTGAGTTTGATAAATTGGTACATGCGTTTTGATTTAAATGAAAAAATTGATTAGTAGACAAAAGTAAGTAATATTTTAAAATACAGGATATGTGAGCAGAAGTTTTGTGCATCTCTGAAATTGTAGTCTTTATGTTGTTCAGTATCCAAGATCTGCAAATTTGCAATCATTGTATTAAGTAGTCGTTAAGCTATTTTCATATTTGAATTAAATTGCATAAAAAAGGGAGGCGCGAATGCCGTATTCGCGCCTCCCGGTTGTCTTCTGACTGAAAAACCATTCAGGATAAATATAAAAAGTCGGACTATCGCTGAATCGCAACGTCGCCCTTTATGATTTCTTTTCTTCCGTCTACACGAAGAATTTCAGCATACCAGACAAATACCCCCGAATTGAGCGGTTCCCCTTTGAAATTTCCGTCCCAGCCGATGCTTTCTATGCCTGGCACCATGTCCAGTGCTTCAAAAAGTTGTGTGCCCCATCTGTCATAGATTCTGAGGTAGTTAATACGTACAATATTGTCGGGGTTGGCAAAAATGGTAAAAAAATCATTGACCTTGTCTCCATTTGGAGAAAAGGCTGTTGGTGCATAAATGGGTATGGTTTTACTGACCGTCAGGGTTGTACTGGTCCGGACCTCACAACCTTT
>CANHEE010000143.1 GCA_947459655.1 Lewinellaceae bacterium | reverse complement strand
GTGCTCAGGCTTGTCCGACTTCGGCAATTTCAGACATTTTTGAATCCAAATCTGTTGCGGTTGATAAAAAAGTACGCACCATTTGTACCTACTGCGGCGTGGGTTGTAATCTTGAGGTGGCCGTTTCAAATGGAAAAGTTAAATCCATCCAGGCGCCTTACGATGCGGAAGCCAACGGAGGGCATACCTGCCTGAAAGGCCGCTATGCGTTTTCCTTCTACAACCATCCCGAGCGACTCCAGTCACCACTCATCAGAAAAAACGGTGAATTGGTACCCTGTAGCTGGGAGGAGGCTTACGACTACATTGCTGCTGAACTCACGCGCATAAAAATGCATTATGGTCCGGACTACATTGCAGGAATCTCTTCTGCAAGATGCACCAATGAGGAGAATTACCTGATGCAGAAATTCATCCGTGCGGTAATAGGCACCAACAACATAGACAGCTGCGCGAGGGTCTGTCACTCCCCGACCGCTTTGGGCATGCAGCGCACTTTTGGTACCGGAGCAGCAACCAATTCCATCATCGACCTACAGTATACTGACTGTATTATGGTGATTGGAGCCAATCCAACAGATGCGCACCCGGTTACCGGTGCAAAACTGAAGCAGTTTGCAATGAAGGGCACCTCTATAGTCATTGACCCAAGGAAAACTGAACTTGCACGATATGCTACTTTCCACCTTCAGTTGAAACCCGGCACGAACGTAGCAATGCTCAACATGCTGCTCTACTACATTATAACGGAAGGTGTAGAGGATTCATCATTCATCAGTCAACGAACCGAAGGCTACGATGAATTCAGGAAGCATATTCTGAGCATGAAAATAGATGATTTGTCTGCGATAACCGGTGTAGATAAAGAACTAGCCAGACAGGCGGCACTCGCCTATGCCACAGCCCCAAATGCCATGTCGTTTCACGGCCTCGGAGTTACAGAACATTCGCAGGGCACATACACTGTAATGCTGATCGCAGACCTCGCCATGATCACTGGAAACATCGGAAGGCGCGGTGTTGGGGTGAACCCGCTGCGTGGTCAGAACAATGTACAGGGAGCAGCAGATATGGGTTGCCAGCCCCATCAGGGAGCTGGATACCTCGACCTTACCCAACCGGAGGTCCACAGGATTTATGAAGATTTTTATCACGCGAAATTACCGTTACACGCGGGTTATAAAATCCCGCAGATGTACGATGCCGCCATTGAAGGCAAACTGAAAGCACTCTGGTTGATGGGAGAAGACAATGTGCAGACTGACCCCAACACCCAACATGTGGTCAAGGCCTTGTCAGAACTTGATTTACTTGTAGTACAAGAAATTTTCATGACCGAAACCGCGAAAATGGCACATGTTGTACTCCCGGCAGCGTCTTTTCTTGAGAAGAGTGGCACATTTACCAATGGTGAGCGGAGAATCCAGAAAGTACAGCGCGTCGTTGAACCCATACATGGAACCAAGCCCGACGGGCAAATTATTGTCGAGATCATGAACAGAATGGGGTATCCGCAACCGAGTTACGACCCTAAAACAATGCTGGAAGAGATCTCCCGAATTGTTCCTTTCTTCGAAGGTGTAAAATGGGATGAACTTGGTGACAATGGCAAACAGTGGCCTGTAATGAAAGATGGCACCGACACCGAGATTTTACACATAGACTCATTCAAAAGGGGAAAAGGAAAGTTTCAAACCGCAATATGGAAAGAGACTACTGAGCTGCGCGACAACAAGGCTGAATTCCCATACATCCTGACGACGAACAGAGAACTTGAGCACTACAACTGTGGCACGATGACACGCAGGACAAACAACGCCAAAATAGTCAGGGAGGACGTTCTGCTCATCAATCCTGAGGACGCTGCCAATCACTTCATTGCAGATGGTGATATGGTTTGTGTCATCAGTCCGAGGGGAAAAATAGATGTCAAGGCGAAATTGAGTTCAGAGGTGAGACCCGGAGTGCTCTCCTCTACTTTTCATTTTCCCGAAATTAAAATGAACGATCTTACATCCAGCGTTGCTGACAGCGAAGCACTATGTCCTGAATACAAAGTGGTGGCAGTTAACATCCGTAAAAGCAGGGGTAAACATCTGGTTGAAAGCTGACGGGAAATTTAAGACCGGATTCTGTCTTCACCACAGTATACATTCATGCGGTTTTCGCGGAGAAATCCGACAAGGGTGATATTGCTTTCGCTTGCGAGTTCGACTGCAAGGCTGCTAGGCGCGCCAATTGCTGCGATAATAGGAATGCCGGCCATGCTTGCCTTCTGAACAAGCTCAAAACTAATCCGACCGCTGAGCATCAGTATGCAGTCCTTCAGTGGCATCATTTCCGAACGGAGTGCCCAGCCGATTAGCTTGTCCAGGGCATTGTGCCTTCCGACATCCTCACGCAAACACAATAATTGGCCCTTGCTATCAAACAATGCAGAGGCGTGAAGTCCGCCCGTGTCTTCAAAAACGCTTTGAGCAGACCTTATAAGTTGTGGCAAATTGTACAGTACTTCTGCTTCAACTACCGGAAAATCTTTATGCGGGTAAAATGAACTTTGCTGCCGCACGAGGTCAACCGATGCCTTTCCACAAACCCCACAACTGGAGCTGGTGTAAAAATGCCGCTCGAGGCGCTGCAAATCAGGCTTAATGCTGGCGTACAAATCTACCCGAACAGTATTGTACTGCAGCGATTCATCAAAACCTGCATTTGCCGTATATTTAACTGAAGACACATCCTTTGAGGAATTGATAATTCCTTCGCTGAATAAAAAACCAAGCACCAGGTCAAAATCAGCATCACCGGGTGTTCGCATCGTGATGCTGATGCTTTTTTGACGCCTTGATGACGACTCACCGTGAGCAAGAACTATTTCTAGAGGCGCCTCTGTTGCAACCTTGTCTGACAATATTTTTACAGAAACATTTCTGCAAAAACGGCGGATTTTAATTTCGGTTACAGACAGACTTTTTTTCATCTTGCAGTTTTATTTTTTGTTTCAAAATAGCGGAAATAAATTCAAAATATTTTATCCGAAAGCATTCAAAATCAAAAACTTAGCGATTAAACTACTTTGTTCAAGTTGCGAAAAATACTGATAATCTCAAACAAATGATTATTTATCAACATCAAACGATGGCAATAGCCAAATAATGTTCAAAAAAATATTGGAAAGTAAAAATAATAATTATTTTTGCGTGTCTGCGATACCTTTTTTTTTGCGGACAGACAAGGACAAAGTTATTTCAAATTCTATTTCTTTAATCGTTCACCAAATTCATTGTTAATGAAAAAAGTACTATTTACCCTAATCACTACCTTCCTCTTGGGCAACCTTGCACTTAATGCTCAGGTGACCATCAGTGGAGGTACAACCGCAGCAGGTTCCTACACGACCCTGACAGCGGCCATAAATGCGCTGAATACAGGCGGTGCGCTCACAGCACCTGTTGTAGTTGATGTCAGCGCAGGTTATACCGAGACCCTTACCGGCAGAATTAATCTGACAGCAACAGGGGATGCAACCAACACAATCACCATCCAGAAAAGCGGAGCGGGAGCAAATCCGGTTCTCACCTCCTATCCAGGTACAAATCTGGCAGGGACTGCCACTTTTGATGGTATGTTTGCGCTTGTTGGATCCGATTATGTTACCATTGATGGCATCAACTTGCAGGAAGCAGCCGGAAACACCACTGCAACCACAACGATGGAGTATGGTTATGGTTTGTTTAAAGCCAGCGCTACCGATGGAGCAAACAACAATACCATCAAGAATTGCGTCATTACGCTTAGCAGGATAAATACCACTGCTCCAACAAATTTTCCTTTTAATGGCTCAAATGGAATCATACTCGTGCCATGTACACCGACAACCATGACAACTTCTATTACGGTGACGTCTTCAAGTGGTGCGAGCTCAAATAACAGGTTTTACAGCAACACCCTGCAGAATCTAAATACCGGAATTTCACTTTGTGGTTTTGCAGGAGCAAGTCCATTTGACCTTTGTGACACTGGCAATGATGTCGGTGGAAATGCTTCAACTACAGGTAATAGCATTATCAATTTTGGTGGTGGAACTACAACAACGAATGCTTGTGCCGCAGTGTACGTAAGAGATCAGTGGTCATTCAATATTTCTTACAATTCTGTAGACAATAATGTTGGGGGAACAGGAGGAATAAATCACCCGAGCACCAATAGGGGTATTTTTACTACCGCTTCAATTGGGGCCAGCGCAACAATCAACAACAACAACGTATCCATTCGAGGTGGTACCAGTACAACTGCCATTGACTGGGCTATTGATTGCGAGATGGCACAAACTGGTAGCGGAAACACCATCAGCATCAATAACAATACCATCAGCATTGAAAAGGCAACCAGTACAGCGGTTGCCCTAACTGCGATCTGGCTGCAATCAGCACCGACAACAGCCAACATCAATGGTAACACTATTAACAACTTTTTGAGTACCGGTACTGCGACAGCAGACGTGGCGGTAATTCGTAGTGCCTTGACTCCCGCTACACTCAATATCAACAACAACAATATCAGCAACGTAAATTTTGTTGGAGCGAGTGGTACTGTGAACATCATAATTGCCAGTGGTGCATCTGCGACTGCCGTTAATGTCAACAACAACACAATTAGCGGTATCAATATTAATACTGCTTCAAATACGAAGACGCTCAATGTTATCAATAGAACCGGAGCCGCTAACACTGCGACTGTTTCAATGAGCAACAACATTATATCAAATATTAACCGAGTGGGCTCCGGTAGCACTACTCTCATGACCTGTACCGGAACTCCATTGAATCAAACCATAGATGGCAATCAGTTTGTTAATTTATCTATTGGAAGTACAGGTTCGGTAACCTTTATAGCACACAGCTACACGGTACCTGTAGGTGGTACGCAAATAATCAGCAACAACCAGATTGTGACAGGTTTCAACAAAACCGGAGCTGGAGGCTCCGTGATTTGTATGACTTCAGGTGCAAGTTCGATTTCTGCAGCCACCATCTCACACATCAACAACAACTGGTCAAATATCACCGTAACAGGAGCTACTGCCATCACAGGTATCAGTAGTAGTGATGGTCTCAGTACAATTACACATAGCAGAACTGTTACAGGTAATCAGTTCACCAACTGGACGGGAGGATCGAGTGCTTTGACTGCTATGTCCTACAGTTATTGGGGTGGCTCTGCATCCATCATTTCAAACAATACCATTAATAACTTAACAGGAACTGGTGCTATTACCGGTATCAACATAGGTTCCTCAGGTAATGCAGCCAATCCTCTGACTATTTCCAATAATACCATCAGCAACCTGACATCGTCAGGCACGGGTGGAACAGTTTTGGGGATTACCACTACCAATACTTCTCCTGGCATTAATATTAGGAGTAACACCATTCATTCCTTATCGTCAACAGCTGCAACTGTTACGGCGATAAATGCTGCTGGTAATGCCACTGCCGTAAATGTAAATCAAAATAAAATTTACAATCTTTCTTCCTCCAGCGCAAGTGCTGCAGTAAGTGGGATTGGGGTTACCACAGGAGTTACGGTTAATGTTTTCAATAACATCATTGGAGACCTAAGAACTCCTGCAGCCAATCTGACTAATCCTTTGGTTGGTATCAATGTTACCGGTGGAACTACGGTCAATTTGCACTACAATACTGTCCGAATCAACGGAGTCAGCTCAGGTGCGCTTTTCGGATCAAGTGCAGTATCGATTTCGAGCACACCGACCACCACCCTGCGGAACAACATTTTTGTGAATACGTCTACAGCCAACGGAACAGGAGTTTCAGCTGCTTTCCGTCGCTCGTCGACCACATTGACTTCGTATGCCTTTGCATCAGACAGAAACTTATATTTTGCTCCGACCTTATTTAGCGATGGCACCAACGTTTATACCACGCTTTCGCTCTTTAAGGCAGCAATGACACCGAGAGACCAGAATTCATTCTATGAAAACCCGATATTCCTGAATACCACAACGGGATCTGGTACGGACTTTCTGCATTTGGACCCTACTGTAGGAACCCAGGCGGAAAGTGGTGGTATCGCAATTGCAGGTTTTGACACCGACTTTGATGGAGACATCAGACAAGGCAGTACCGGTTATGGAGGTTTAGGCCAGGCGCCTGATATTGGTGCTGACGAGGGTGACTTCACACTGGCTGACCTCACTGCTCCAGTGATTTCTTTCCTCGCACCGATCAACAATGCCTGTGGAGCGGTCAGCAGAAGTTTTACGGCTACTATTACAGATGCCTCAGGTGTTCCTTCGACAGGAGCCCTGATGCCTCGAATCTATTACCGCAAAAACGCCGGATCGTACTTCTCTGCACCAGGAACTCTGGCTTCAGGAACGACTAAAAACGGAGTATGGAACTTCACCATTGATTACTCAACAGTGGGAGGCATTTCCACCGGT
>CANHEE010000142.1 GCA_947459655.1 Lewinellaceae bacterium | reverse complement strand
CAGTCAACTTCAGGTTTGTAGAGGTTTATGTATTTAGCGACCAGTTCACTCTCGTAGGTGGCAAAGAATTCGGGGTCAAAATTTGCTTTGTAGAGATTTTGCAATACTGCCTCAAGAGGTGTTTTTTCTTTAAGCCACTTTTCGCAAACTTCCTGCCGATAGCGGATTCCCATCAGATTAAAACCCAAAACGGGCTTTTTTTCAGAAAGGTCAAAGCATATTCTGATGGATTTCTTTCCGGAGGGGTGCTCCCAAAGAAGGGATCCTGTTTCTTTATCCTCTACAAGAGGTACAAAGCCGTACTGCTGGTGCTCGATATCAAAAAATTTTGCTGAATTGAACCACAATCCCGGACGGTAGGGGGTGGGTTGCCCGGCTACGGTTTTTGCAACGGCCTGCCCCATTTTTTTGCCAGTATACCATACCGCCTCTATTGATTTCCTTCCTGCACTTGGATGGCTCAACTCTGCGCAATCGCCAATCGCGTAAATATCGGTACAAGTGCTGCCGAGGTAATCATCGACCAGAATTCCACGGTTGGTCGACACAACACCTTCCGGGTGGAAAGCCGGAAAGTTTGGACTGACTCCCGTGGTTTTTCCGACAAATCCGCATTCAATCTGATTTCCCTGGGAATCGGTTACAGAACAAACTCTGCCATCAGCATCCCCATTAATTTCGGATATTTCAGTATTTAGCCTAAGATCTATGCCGTGCTCAATGAGGTGGTTTGTGACCATATGGCTTTCTTCTACAGGAAGGAGATGGCGGCAGAGGCTGTCTTCTCTGACCAGGAAGGTCACAGGTATTCCTCTGGATCTGAACATCTCTGTCATTTCAACTCCGGTTAGCCCGCCACCTACCACAACGGCTCTTTTTAAGCCGATGCTCATGTTCTCAACATTTTCTAGGTCCTTCAGATGGTATAGTCCTCGCACACCCTTGAGGCACTCTCCTTTGCAACCGATGCTGTTGGGTTTGGAACCGCTCGCAATGATCAGTTTATCGTATTGTATGGTCCTCCCACTATAAAGTAAAACACATTTTTGTATGGTATCAACTTGTGTGACACTGTCATGAATACGTTCTATCCTTTTTTCCTCCCAAACCAAATCCGGATGCAGATGCGTATCTTCCTTTTTCAAATGACCCATGTAAATGTACATCAAAGCAGTGCGGGCAAAAGGTTGCAACCCTTCGTCAGAAATCATGGTGATGTCATGATCAGATCTTTCCCGGATACTCAGCGCCGCTGTCGTTCCTGAAATACCATTTCCGATGATTACAATTTTCGCCATAGTGGTTACTTTAGCAGATCTTTCACCTGCTCCAACGTTCTTTTTTTTCTCGGCAGACTCTCATGTTGTACGTAAGGGTTTTCGGGATTGTTTTTTACGTAATCCTGATGATACTCTTCTGCCGCCCAGAATTTTTCAAATGGTAAAATCTGCACTACAATTGGTTTTGAAAAGCGTCCTGAACCTGCGAGCATTTGCTGATAATCGGTGATAATTTTTTTCTCTGCTTCGTTGTTGTAAAACGCGATGCTTCTGTACTGCCGGCCACGATCCGGTCCCTGGCCCTCAAACTGGGTTGGGTCAATTGATGCATAATAAACCCTCACGAGATCTGCAAAGCTTATTTTTGAGGCATCGTAATGTATCTGAAAACTCTCTGCATGTCCGGTGCGGCCGGAGCTTACATACTCGTATTCCGGATTTTCTTCTTTACCTCCGGAATATCCGGATACGACTTCGCTGACACCTTGTAAACTTTCAAATATGGCCTCTTCACACCAAAAACATCCACCTGCGAATGTTGCAATGGATTCGGTTGCAGATTTTTTTACGAATTTCAGTGCGATGCCGTCAATGCAATAGCGCAGTCCCGTAGGCTTCGGACCATCGCCAAACACATGTCCGAGGTGAGCTCCACACCTTAGGCAGGATATTTCATCCCTTACCATTCCCAGCGTGTTGTCGCTTGTGACTTGTACGCTTTTACTTGAGTAAGGAGCGAAAAAACTTGGCCAGCCGGTGCCTGAGTCAAATTTTGAACCTGATGGAAAAAGTGGGTTGCCGCAACAAATACACAAAAAAATGCCTTCAGAGTGCTCATTGTAGAGCGGACTTGAAAAGGGTCTTTCAGTTCCCTGCTCTCTGGTGATGTGATATACTTCAGGACTGAGGACTTTCTTCCACTCCTCATTTGTTCTTACAATCTTTTCTGTCCAGTTGCTGTCCGATACAGTGGTTGCGTAACCTGAATTGGCCATTCCCTCATTGACGGGTTTACTTTTCTTAGTTTGAGCACAGGCCGATAGCACAGCAGCAAGGGCTACGAAAAAAACACTTTTCATGTGGAATGAATGTTTAACGGGTTTAATACTCTTATATCTGAAAATCAAAATATTGCAGTGTTGTTACATTTTTCTGTGAGTCAATTATTTAAACTCCAATCATAGTCTCGGTATTCGATTCTTGCATTTGCAGCAATGTTAACGCCGCTGTATTTTCGCAGAAAATTCAAAATACCTTGTGTGCCCTTACTTCCTGGATAATCGAAATCAACGGAATACCACTCAAATATTTTGGAAATACGCACGTTCCCGGCTGAAATTTGCATTTGTCCGGATTGAATAAATTGTCTGGTCTGGTTTTCGAGCAGCTGATCAATTTTTGAAGGAATATAGGCCCGATTTAATAGTGGCGGGCATGATTTTGCCGCACAGTTGAGTGCAAAATGTATGCGCGGATCCTCGAATCGAGCTCGCAGTACTTCGTTTTCAATTTGGTTAAGCGAATAATTATCCTTCCCGACTGCAATTCGCCTCACATCCCAGGTTTTTCCACCATCAAGATCCATGATTGATTTTAGCGGAAAATGATCTGCAATTAGCTTGATGGTGGCGACATTGTACAGGTTAATCCAATAGACCATTGTTTCTTCTTTCTTCCACTTGTCAGTTGGTGCATTCTGCGAGAAAGAGCTCAGGATTTTGTCCAGTCTGATCTTATCTTTTTGTATAGAAGCATAGTTTACCTTTCCTGTTTTACTTACGTTCTTTTGTAAAAAAGCTGTGTATGTTGCGTAATCGGGTTGCGCAACCGAGCTGAAGTATAAGAACATCAAAATACTGCTCAATAAATGCTGCATGTGTTGCTGTTTGGTTTTGGATATTTTAAACAAGTCCGCAATTGGTCGGCGCAATATTAAGTGTTCAACTGCATGTATTTGGCGCTCTCTTCAAAAAGATTCATTGTTCACCCCACCGGTAGCTATCGGTCTCAAAACCTGCAAGGTCCAAGACACGGTCAATGACCGTTGCAGCGAGTTCTTCAAAAGTGTTGGGGCGACTATAAAAAGATGGCGTCGCAGGGCAGATGACGGCACCAGCTTCGGTGAGTGTTTTCATGTGCTGCAAGTGGATAAGATTGTAAGGAGTTTCTCTGGGAACCAATATTAGTTTGCGGCGCTCTTTCAAGATGACATCTGCTGCACGACCCACCAGGTCGGCGGAAACACCAGTTGCAATTCTTGCCAGCAAGCCCATTGAGCTCGGGCAAACAATCATCGTATCAAATTTTGCTGAACCGGATGCAAAGGGTGCAAAAAAGTCCATTTTATCGTAAAAATCGAAAGGGTAATTGAGGTAGTCGGCATTGTCCAGCTCGTATTCCCAGTTTTTTTTGCCGTTGTCTGACATGACCACTGCAATGGCGTCTGTCTGACCTTTCAGCTGCATCAACTTGTCAAAAAGTACCTTCGCGTAAATCGCTCCGCTAGAGCCTCCAACGGCCACTACTATTTTTTTTTTCATATTGATTCAAGAAACAACAAACGCTGTTTTTTTCGGTAAATAAAATTATATCTTTGCGCTCCTAACAAATTTAAGACATAAAATGTTGAAAAATTGCCTGTTTCTCCTCTTTTTGTTGTGCACAGTAGCCGTTTCAGCCCAGCGTGGAACAATCAGGGGAAATGTGTTCGATGACAAAGGTGCACCCATTGGATTTGCGGATGTTTACCTGGTGAATACTCAAAAATCAACCAACACGGATTTGGATGGCTTTTTCAATCTTGCAGAAATTGTTTCCGGCAATTACAGACTGGTGGCGAGGCTTATTGGCTACGACTCTGTATTTATCGACCTTCAGGTAAAATCAGGCTCCATAACTTACCAGCGACTGACCATGAAGGAAAACGATGGGGTTGCGCTGAAAGAGGTTTCCATCACGGCACAGAAAAAGGAAATTGCAAAATCTGAGGTCCAGGTTTCCAAACTATCAGTCACTCCGAAGGAAATTCGTTCGCTTCCCTCCACCGGTGGCGATCCCGATATTGCTCAGTACCTCCCCGTTCTTCCGGGAATCATCTTTACCGGCGACCAAGGTGGTCAGCTCTACATCAGAGGAGGTTCTCCGGTTCAGAATAAAATTCTACTGGATGGTATGACCATCTACAATCCTTTTCATTCCATTGGTTTCTATTCGGTGTTTGAAACGGAAGCCATAAAAAGTGTGGACGTTTATACAGGAGGTTTCAATGCCGAATACGGTGACAGAATCTCTGCTGTTGTGGACATTAAAACCCGAGAGGGCAACAAAAAGAATTTGGGTGGCATGTTCTCCATCAGCCCGTTTCAGACAAAAGCCTTGATTGAAGGTCCACTCTTGAAACTGAAAGAAGACAGGGGTAGCAGTATTTCCTATCTTTTCACTGCTAAGCAATCACTGATAGACCGGACCTCGCGCTCTATGTACAAGTATGCGGCTCAGGATGCCGTTTCCGGCCTCCCTTTTAGCTTCACTGATTTGTATGGGAAAATCTCCATGATTGCATCCAATGGTAGCAAGTTGAATCTGTTTGGCTTCAATTTTACTGATGCCGTCAATTATAGAAATGTAGCAAGTGTTGGATGGAATTCGAGTGGAGGAGGTATGAATTTTACCCTCATTCCTCCGATGTCCAACCTGATAGTGAATGGTAAACTCACCTATTCCGACTATCGGTCGATGATTGAGGATGCAGATAAAAAGCCCCGTTCCAGTGGAATTTCAGGGTACAACGCTCTTCTTGATTTCACGTATTACGGAAACAACAACGAGGTAAAGTATGGGGTTGATTTAAATGGCTTCAGTACAGATTTTAATTTTGTGAACATCGCAAATCTCACTTTCAACCAGCAGGAAAACAATACAGAGATTGCGGCATTCATCAGATATAGGCAAAAGCTGGGTCCTGTGGTTATTGAACCAAGTTTCAGGATGCAGTACTATGCTACACTTAATAATTTTCAGCCTGAACCTCGCCTCGGACTAAAGTGGAACATCATGGATCGTCTGAGATTCAAGGCCGCTGCCGGTTACTACACCCAGAACCTACTCAGCTCTGTTAATGAAAGAGATATCGTAAACCTGTTTGTGGGATTTTTAGCCAGTCCTGATGCAGTCAGCAAGTTTAATACTAGGGAAGAGGTTAGCAGCCGTATTCAGAAAGCGTATCACGCCATTGCCGGTCTGGAAATCGACGTAAACGACCATCTTGACATCAACGTTGAACCATATTTCAAGAGATTCAGCCAGTTGATTGCCATCAACAGAAACAAAACAAGTGCCGAGCTTCCTGATTTCAGTACAGAGACCGGAAAAGCTTACGGTATAGATTTCTCAGGTAAATACCAGAACAAAAATGTTTATCTGTGGCTGACTTATTCATACGGCTTTGTGAATAGATTTGATGGCGTTCAGATATATCCGACGATTTTTGACAGGCGGCACAATATTAATGCACTGGGAACATACAGCTTCGGTGAGTCCGGAAAATGGGAGGCCAGTCTAAGATGGAATATGGGCTCCGGTTTTCCGTTTACGCAAACTCAGGCATACTACGACAAGCAAAATCTTGGTCAGGGTGTTGGTTCTGATCCGCTGACCAACAATGGCACCATTGGAATCATCTATTCCGACAAGCGAAACGGTGGAAGACTGCCTTACTATCACAGATTGGATGGTTCAGTTAAGAGGAGGTTCCAATTCAACAAAAAGACCAGGCTTGAATTGGTGGCCAGTTGTACGAACATGTATGATCGCGCCAACATTTTCTATTTCGATAGGGTACGATATACCCGCGTTAATCAGCTTCGCGTTTTGCCTACTTTAAGTGCGAATCTTACTTTTTAAGTTTGATAACAATATTTATTTCAGCACCGCGGTTTTTTGTCGCGGTGCTTTTTTGTCATATAATCAACTGATTACCATCATTTAAGATCGCAATAAAGGCTCTTATATTTATGTGTTTTTAAAAACGTAAAAAGAAGAGTCTTATGTCTGTAGTATATTTTCATCTGATAATTAATCATTTCCCAGTAATTTCACTTCTTCTCGGCTGTATGGTTCTTTTTTCGGGTTTGGTTGTCCGATCTGAATCGGTGAAACGGGTAGGTCTTGCAATCTTTGTTCTTGCCGCTGTATGTTCTGTATTGACGGTTTTAACCGGTAACGAGTCGGCCGAAGT
>CANHEE010000141.1 GCA_947459655.1 Lewinellaceae bacterium | reverse complement strand
CCTTCCACAGTGCCTATTATAGAAGACAGTTTAGCGGCATAGGCGGTCAGGGTGTCAAGGTTTTCTCCAAAAATTTTGCAGACCACGTCCTGCCTTGCGCCTGTCATCAGTTCGTTGAAGCGCATCTGTACCGGAAACTGAAACCCGGTCGTAATGCCCGGTACATCCTCCAATGCGGTGCTCATTTTATCGGCCAACTCAGGAAAGGTTTTTGCCGAGGTCCACTCGCTTTTGTCTTTGAGAATCACCATTAAGTCTGCCGCTTCCATCGGCATGGGGTCGGTGGGCACCTCTCCGCTTCCAATTTTAGTGACGACTTTTTCCACTTCGGGAAACTGTTTTTTAAGGATTCCCGCCGCCTGCATGGTGTGTTCTATGGTGGTATTCAGGTTGCTTCCTGGAAGCACCCTCGTATCTACCGCAAAATCGCCTTCTTCGAGGGCCGGGATAAACTCTCCACCCATTCGCGACAAAACCAGCAGCGCGGTGAAAAACAGCAGTGTAACAACCCCAAGAATTGTTTTTGGAAATTGAAGAACATTTGTTAGCGCATTTTGGTATTTCCGCTCGATGGCATTCATGATCCTGTCGGATAAATTGGCTTGGTGTTTTATTTTCTTGCTCAGAACCAACGCACTCATCATCGGTATGTAAGTCAGCGAAAGTAAAAATGCACCGGCAAGAGCAAATGCCACCGTTTGTGCCATGGGTTTGAACATTTTGCCCTCGATGCCCTGCAAACTGAAGATCGGTAGGTACACAATGAGAATAATGATCTGTCCGAAAACAGCACTATTCATCATCTTTCCGGCAGACTGGAAAACCTGTTTGTCCATTTCTTTCTGCTCGATGCGCTGAATCTGCGAAAAGGCTTTGCTGTGGGCAAGCTGGTGCATGACAGCTTCCACAATAATGACCGCCCCATCTACAATCAGTCCGAAATCCAGTGCACCCAGACTCATCAGATTGCCGCTGACTCCGAATAAATTCATCATGATGACGGCAAAAAGCATAGCTAATGGTATCACCGATGCGACGAGCAATCCTGCCCGCAGATTACCAAGGAAAATCACCAGAATGAAGACCACAATCAATGCGCCCTCCAGCAGGTTCTTTTCGACGGTTCCTATCGCGTTGTTGACCATTTTGGTCCTGTCCAGAAATGGCTCTATGACGACGCCCTCGGGCAGCATTTTCTGGATTTGTGCAACGCGCTCCTTTACATTTTTGATGACTTCGCCCGAGTTGGCACCTTTGAGCATCATCACCACGGCACCTGCAACCTCCTGCTCGTCATTGTAGCACATCGCTCCGAAGCGCGTGGCGTGACCGGTGCGCACCTCAGCGATGTCTTTTATCAGCACCGGAACGCCACTTCCACTTGCTTTCACCGCAATCTTTTCAATGTCTGCGGGGTTGCCCACAAGTCCTTCGCTGCGGATAAAAAGCACCGTAGGACCTTTTTCGATGTACGCGCCTCCGGTGTTCTGATTGTTTTTGGCAAGGGCGGTGAATACGTCTTCAATGGTCAGACTGAACGCGTGCAGTCGATCGGGATTGACGGCGATCTCATATTGCTTTAATTTTCCTCCGAAGCTACTGACCTCTGCGACACCATTTACGCCAAGCAGCTGACGGCGGACAACCCAATCCTGAATCGTCCTGAGTTCTGTATCGTTGTACTGTTTTTCATATCCTTTGGCGGGTCTGAGAACGTACTGGTAAATTTCACCAAGTCCGGTAGAAATAGGTCCCATTTCCGGTAATCCAATTCCCTCAGGAATCTGGTTTTGCACCTTTTGCAATCGCTCGGCAACCTGTTGTCTTGCCCAGTAAAGGTCGGTATCATCGTCAAAAACGATGGTGACGAGTGAAAGGCCAAACCTAGAAAAACTGCGTATTTCCTTGATGCCATTGATGTTGCTGTTGGCTTGTTCAATCGGAAAAGTGACCAGTCGTTCAATATCAGTCGCCCCGAAAGAGGGTGCAATTGTAATGATTTGCACCTGGTTGTCGGTAATATCCGGGACCGCATCTATGGGCAGACGGGTGGTCTCGTATATGCCAAGGCAAACGAGCGCAATGGTAAACAGCGCGATGATGAGTTTATTCCCAATGGAAAAACTGATGATTTTGTTGAGCATGCGATTTTTTGTTGATCATCTGAAATAATGAAAATCTAAGCAGTTATGAATTGCCTTCAAAACAGAAATTTCAACAAAAACGGGGTGGTTGCCAGATGGAGGAGAGGAAAGTAGCGCAGATAAAATCCATTTCTGATACTGCAATCTGCTGAATAGCAATAAAATAGTATCTTGGTAGGGGAGGTAACAGTGTTGCTGAAGAAGCAGAAAAAGCAACTAACTGATCCGCGCAGTCGTTGTGGGTTTTGAAAGGGAGTTTCATGTCCTTTTCGTAGTCTTTATCGTAGTCGATTCCACTTGCGTAGTGGATACGCAAAAATTCCCAGACGGAAAGGTCGCTTTTTTCACGCTTGTGCTCCCTGTAGTGCTCTACCAATATCGGCAGCTTCAGCAGCTGGTAAAACTCGGTTGCTGAAACGAGGTAAAGCGACAGGAGAAGTATGGAGAGACTGGATTTCAAACCTTAAATTAAGCTGTTTCAAGTCGGTTGGAAAAGTTGATAGCCATCAGATATTCCCCGGACCTGGTTCATTTTAAAGAACAAAAATAACCTAATTTGGGCTAGAAGACAAAAAAAGCCGCCAATAAAATTTGACGCTCTGCAAGTATGTATGGGGCTAAATGGAAATCTATCGAATATTGATTGGCAGATTTTTTCCTAAAAATGCTGCACCAAATAGTAATAGACCGGTATGCCCACGGTGATGTTGAATGGGAAAGTTACTCCAAGCGCCATCGGGATGAACAAGCCCGGATCTGCTTTTGGTGCCGCCAATTTCATGGCCGCAGGTACAGCAATATAAGAAGCGCTTGCGGCAAGTATAGCAAAAATAAACCTATTGCCAACATCCTGCGTGACCATTCCACTTGCTACTGCAACCACGCAGCCGTTCAGTGCCGGAATCAGTATTGCGAAAATGGAGAGAAATAGACCATGCTGCCTAAAAGCAGAAAATCTACGCGATGTAACCATCCCCATCTCCAACAGAAATATGGCCAGAAATCCCTTGAAAATATCTGTTGTAAACGGCTTAATGCCCTCAGCCTGTTTGGTGTCGGCGATGATGCCAATAATCAAACTGCCAAGAATCAACAACACGCTGCCATTGGTCAGTGAATGCCTGATGATGTGACCCAGACTACGATTCTGGTTATTATCCTTGTCGAATTGCATGATTAGGATAACGCCTACAATGATCGCAGGGGATTCCATCAATGCCATAACTGCCACCATGTGTCCGCCAAAAGCAATCTGCTGGGCCTCCAAAAATGATACTGCCGAAACGAATGTAACGGCACTTACTGATCCGTACGTTGCAGCAACGGCACCTGCATCACTGATGCTCATTTTCCGTTTGAGTATAAAAAAGGTATAAAGTGGAATGAGCGAAGCGATGATCAAGCCGAAGAGAATGGAATAGATGATTTCTCCGGTGAAAGTACTGTGAGCCAGTTCTTGTCCTCCTTTGAAACCAATCGCGAACAAGAGATACAATGAGATGAATTTACTGGAGGACTGTGGTATTTCCAGATCACTTTTTACCAGATGAGCCGTGATTCCGAGTACGAAAAAGAGCAGTGTGGGATTGGTGAGATTGGAAATCAGAATTTGAAAATCCATCAAAAGGAGTAGTTTTTACTGAATGATTTTACCTGTTTGGTTTTGATGGGGCAAAGGTCTGAGGATTTATTCATAAATTGATATTTAACCTTAAAATGTTAAGCATAATAATTATTTATGTAAATATCAGTTAAAATAAAAAAGTGTCCTTATCGGAGTCTTTAGTTTACAGGCCATTTGCCCATGCCGGTTTTTGTGCAAGCACCTGTTTATAAAGCGGACAATCTTTTGCATGCGCTCCTTCGAGGTAGCCTGTACTCATCAGAAATTCATTGACAATTTCCCCACCGGTAAACCTGAATGTTTTAGCGAAAATCTTCACCCATTCTGGTCGTGTGCTGGGGTGATGATGATCCAACCATCCTTTGAAGGAACCAAATTTCTCTTGCAAACCCAGAATTACACCTGCGTTGTGGATAGCAGCATCTATTTTCAGCCGATTCCGAATGATTCCTGCATCCTGCAGCAGCCTCGTTCTTTCTGCTTCACCATAACTGGCCACTATTTCAATACAAAAGCCATCAAATGCTTTTCTGAAATTTTCCTGTTTGTTAAGAATCGTGCTCCAACTCAGTCCGGCTTGATTGATTTCAAGCACCAGCCGCTCAAAGAGTGCGTCATCGTCTTCGACCGGAAATCCGTAAGCCGTGTCATGGTACAGAATATTGAGGTCGCCGGGTTTCATTCTGCCGACTGCCTCGCAGTAATTCGCAGGCTTTAAGATTAGTTTTTCAAAAGTAGATTTTGTGTCCTGAGACATCATTCGGTGTATGGTGAGGGTCAGCGCAGACTACTGTTTATTTTTTCAAGCACGGAAGAGCCGGGACAGAGCTCGCTGTGTGGCAGGTGATTCAGAGGCGTGGCGCTGCTTCCCAGCACATCGTGCAATTCCAGACTTTCGGGTTTGATGTAAATCAGGCCGGTGAGAATTTCGCCGTTGGCCTTGGCTTCTCCAAGCCTTTTTGCTGAAGAGGCCCTGTCTGTTGGATCCCAGTCTTTCGCCAGCTTGCTCAAATTGATGTGTGAACCATCGTGCATCCTAACAACCTTTTCAGTGCCCTCGCCATATTGTGTGGTGATTTCACTATGTACTGCAGGCACGAAATCCACGGTTGAAGTTGCTTCCATGTGCGCCCTGACAAAGTCGTAAGATTTGGTACTTCCCTGGTTGTTGTTGAAGGTAACGCAAGGCGAAATGACATCAATAAATGCAAATCCCTGGTGTCTGATGGCTGCCTTGATGAGCGGAATCAACTGCTCCTTGTCACCTGAAAAACTTCTTGCGACAAAGGTGGCTCCTAGTTCCAGGCACAAACCTGCCAAATCGATATTCTGGAATAGGTTTTCATGTCCGGCTTTGTTGACGGAACCGTAGTCCGCAGTGGCAGAATCCTGTCCTTTGGTGAGGCCGTAGCAGCCGTTGTTCATGACGATGTATACCATGTTCAGGTTTCTTCTGATGGCATGGATGTATTGTCCCATCCCGATACTGGCTGTGTCACCATCGCCGGAAACGCCAAAATAAATTAGATCCCTGTTGGCGAGTCGTGCACCTGTAGCCACAGACGGCATTCTGCCGTGCACGGAGTTGAATCCATGTGAGTTGTTCAGGAAGTAGGCCGGTGTTTTAGATGAACAACCGATTCCGGAGAGTTTTGCAACCCGGTGTGGCTCGATGTTCGCTTCGAAGCAGGCCTGCGTGATGGCAGCGCTAATGGAATCGTGACCGCAACCTGCACACAACGTGCTGATGACACCTTCATAGTCTTTTCTTTCAAATCCTATGTCGTTTTTGGGTAGCTCTGGATGTCTGAAATTTGGGCGTAAGAAGCTCATTGGTTGTTCATTATTTGATGAAAAATGTTGTTCGCAGTAATCGGAAATCCGTCGTAATTCAAGACTGAAACGATTTTCTTTGGGTTTGTCTCCAACTCATTGACCAGCAGCGTTTTCATTTGCGCATCGCGGTTCTGTTCAACCAGGTAAATGGTATCGTGGTTTTCCATGAATGAAACGACTTCTTTTCCGAATGGAAAAGACCTGATTCTCATTGCATCAAGCGCAACGCCCTCTTTTTCCAGTAAATCGATGGCCTCGAGCGAGGCATAGGTGGAGGTGCCGAAAAAGAGTATTCCAGCTTTGCTTTTGTTCATGTCCTGGTAGGATTGTGCGGCCGGCATCATGTCTTTCGCTGTATTCCATTTTTTAGTTAGCCTGTCCATGTTGCGTTCGTAAGGCGCAGATTCCTCGGTGTATTTGGCGTACTCGTCGCGACTGGTTCCTCGGGTAAAGAAAGAACCCTTGGTAGGGTGTGTACCTGGAATTGTTCTGTAAGGGATACCATCTCCGTCTACGTCCTTGTATCTTCCGAATGGTTCCTTCATATTTTCAAGATCTTCGTAGGAGAGTACTTTACCTCTGTTGATGCTGCGGCTGTCATCCCATTTCAGAGCCTCGGTCAGGTGGTCGTTCATGCCAAGATCAAGGTCAGTCATGAGCATAACGGATGTCTGAAGTTGTTCAGCGAGGTCAAATGCCTCGGCGGTCAGCTCGAAGCACTCGGTCGGCGTAGCCGGAAACAGCAAGGGATGCTTGGTGTCGCCGTGTGATGCATATGCACAAAGCAATATGTCGGACTGCTGCGTTCGCGTTGGCATACCGGTGGAGGGGCCGCCACGCTGCACATTGACCAAAACTACCGGGATTTCCGCAAAGTATGCCAATCCCAGAAATTCATTCATCAGTGAAATACCCGGTCCGCT
>CANHEE010000140.1 GCA_947459655.1 Lewinellaceae bacterium | reverse complement strand
GGGCGCTAAGACACCATGGAGGTGCAAAAAAAGACGAATACAATACCGCAAGTCTGGAAAAAGTGGCTGCCGGATTTAAAAACCTCGAAAAGCATATAGAAAACTGCCTGAAATTTGGAATAACGCCTGTTGTGGCGATTAACCACTTCCCTGCCGATACGGCAGAAGAAATCAAATATGTGCAGGATGAGTGTGCAGCAAGAGGAGTAAAAGCAGTTGTTTCATATGGCTTCAGTAAAGGCGGAGACGGAACGATGGATCTTGCAGAGAGTGTCTGTGAAGTAATCGAAAGTGGTTCAAACCAATTTAGACAGTTATACAACTGGAACCTGAGCATTGAGGAGAAAATACATACCATTGCCGTAGAAATTTACGGTGCCTTGGGTGTTGAATACTCCTCAAAGGCAAAATCTCAGATAAAAATGATTAAAAATCTGGGCTATGACGGCTACCCTATTTGTATGGCCAAAACCCAGAAATCGCTGTCGGATAATGAAAAACTGGTCGGTCGTCCATCCGGATTTTCTGTGACAGTCCGTGAGTTTGAATTTGCCGCTGGTGCAGGTTTCATCATTCCAATCCTAGGTGATATGATGAGAATGCCCGGGCTTCCGGCAATTCCTGCATCTGAAGGTATGGATATTGATAATAACGGGAAAATCAGCGGATTGAGCTGATGCCATAGGGTCTATGGCATATACAAAAACAGCCGCCGATCGTCAAGAGTGATACCGGCGGCTGTTTTGCATTTCGAAAATATTGTTTGATATTCAACTGTTTTCAAATTCAACAATCAAGTCATCCTGCTCCACCAAGGTATTCTCCTCAAGGTGTACCATTTTTATTACACCGGCGTAGGCAGCCGTCACCACACTTTCTGTATTCATCGTTTCAATAGAAAACAATTGCTGATTTTGTTCGACCTTTTCTCCCGGTCTGACAAAAACTTTACCTATTGTGCCTTGCATCGGTGCACCTATTTCATTTGAGGTTCCCGCTTTTCTGTGTGCCTCTGATTCTACATGTATACTGTAGTCACGAATCTCCATAGATCGTGCAGAGCCATTTAGTCTGAACGAAACGGTTCGCATACCACGTTCATCCGGAACGGTCATGTTCAGATATTGAATCAGAATGCTCTTTCCCTTTTCAATTTCGACGATTACTTCTTCACCAGGTTTTAAACCATAGAAAAATGCAACGGTAGGAATTTCTCTGACGGCACCATAGGTCTGGTAATGCAGATACCAGTCAGAGAAAATCTTTGGAAAGAAACAGTAACTTAAAAAATCCGGGAAATCGGCATACGGGAATTGCTGTTGAAAATCAAAGAATGCATCCTCAAAATCAATATCGTCAGGAACCTTTACTGTATGTTTATCGCCGGCAAGCAGTGTATTTCTGATTTTTTCGGGAAAAACAGACTGCTCAACGCCCAATTCGCCGCGAAGGAGATCTTTGAAGGATTCCGGAAAATCAAGTTGACCTGCATTTTCCATTATTGCAGCCTCATTCAATTTGTTTTTTGTCATGTACAAAGCCATATCCCCTACCGCTCCGGATACTGGTGGAACCTTAATGATATCGCCAAGCAATGTATTTACTATTTTGTAATTTTCCTTTATTTTCGACAGTTGGTTCTCGAGGCCAAGTGCTTTCGCTTTCGGAATCAGACTTGCCAGTTGTGAAGCTGGAATTTCGTACCTATAGTTTTCGGTAGAACCGGCTTTTATTCCCGACTCAAATGGAGAATAATACGATCTGATGGTGTCAAAATAAGCAGATAATTCATTGAGTTTGTGGAGATCAATGTTATTTCTGCGATCATGTCCTTCCAGCATCGCCACTATGGAATTAAAATTCGGCTGAGAAGTCATTCCCGACATGGAGGCGATGGCGACATCAACGATATCAGCACCGGCCTCTATGGCTTTGAGATAGGTTGCTGATTGAATCGAACTGGTGTCGTGAGTGTGTAGGTGAATCGGCAGTTGAACCGATTTTTTCAACTCAGTTATCAGGATTTCCGCAGCAAGTGGTTTTAGAAGTCCTGCCATATCAACAATGGCCAGTATGTGTGCCCCGCTGTTTTCTATTTCTTTTGCCAGATTGAGATAATACTTCAGATTATACTTGTTGCTATGACTTGCGTCCAGTAAATCGCCACTATAGCAAATGGCCACCTCGGCAATTGCACCGGTCTTTTCCCGGATGGTTTTGATGGCATTTTGCATCTTCATAACATTATTCTGAGGGTCATATACACGGACGATATCAATTCCCTTCCGCGCGCTCTCCTCAATAAATCTAGAAACCACATTCTGAGGGTAAATACCGGTTCCCACCCCATTGCTGCCTCGAAGCATCATCTGTAGCAGCACATTAGGCATCAGCTCCCTTAGCATCTCAAGTCTGCGCCATGGATTTTCCTTGAGGAATCGCATAGAGGCATCAAATGTTGATCCACCCCACATTTCAACTGAGAAGACACTGCTACCAATGTTTTTGGCATAGCTTTCGGCAATTGCCCTGAGGTCGTACGTTCTCAATCGTGATGCAAGTAGCGACTGATTTGCATCGCGGAAGGTGGTATCCGTAAACTGTATGGCTTTTTGCCCTTTCAGCCAATTCGCCAGTCCATCCGGCCCCAGTTCTTTGAGCATATGTCTTGAACCTTTCGGATGGGGTGCATTAATATCAAAATCAGGGACAACGGGTGCTGCAAAGACTGCATTGTATTCGGCATTTTTTATATCGGGATTGCCGTTGACGATAACATTTCCGAGGAAACGCAGCAATTTATTGGATCGGTCAAGCCTGCGCGGCATTTTAAGTAATTCCGGGTGATCCTCTATGAACAGCAGACCAGCATCTCCTTGCTGAAATGAGGCATTATTGAGCAGATTTTCTAGAAAGCCCAGATTGGTGGTCACTCCCCTAACCCTAAATTCTACCAAAGCCCTGTGTAATCTATCTATGGCTCCTTTGAAGGTTCGTCCCCATGCAGTTGTTTTGACAAGAAGTGAATCAAAATGCGGTGGAATTTTTGCCCCCGGGTATGCTGAGCCGGCATCAAGTCTTATTCCAAATCCGCCCGGAGAGCGGTAAGCGATCAGCGATCCGTAATCCGGTTTGAAGTGGTTTGTGGGGTCTTCAGTAGTTATCCTGCATTGTATTGCATATCCACTGAGGTGTACATCCTCCTGTCCGGTAATTAGAATTGTAGGGTGCTCTAGAGGATAACCCATCGACAACAAAATCTGTGTGCGGACCAGATCAATTCCTGTAATTTCTTCTGTAATGGTATGCTCAATCTGTATTCCGGTGCAAATGTCATTTAGGTAAACATTCTCGTCGCGGTCAACGAAAAAGTTAACGGATCCGGCACCGCTTAGATTAATCGATTTTCCAATAAGTACAGCATGCTCAAGTATTTTAGTACGGGTTTCTGTCTTCAGATTTAGACTGGGTGCAAGGTCAACCACATGATCGGCCATCCTCTGCACAGAAATATCTCTTTCAAACAAATGAACAATATTTTGATAATTGTCGCCAAGCAACTGTACTGCTATGAGCTTCGATTTACGGTCTATCTTCTCTGCTGTGATTTGTACAGGTTTGTCTGTTTTAATTGCAGCAGCCAATTGACCGTTAAGAGATTTCTCATCTCCCGCAAAATAGGATTTTCTTTTACCTGAAACATCTGTTGTTCGAAAACACAATGGAAAACCTAATTCTTGTCCTGTGGAGATGAGTGAATTCAAGTCAGCGGGCTGAACGAATTTGTACGGTGCAACCGGAATTTTCAATTCCGATGCCAATTCAAAAACGCCGCTTAGATCCTGCATCTTCTCAAGAATTGAGGCATCAGGACCTATAAATGTGATCTCCTCCTCTCTGCATCGTCTGGCAAGTTCTGCACTTTCAGCAAGAAAACCACAACCGGGATGAATAGCATCTACCTTGTTCCGTTTGGCCACAGCAATAATTTCCTCAATGTTGTGATACGGACTGATGGGTTCATCATTTTTTCCAACCTGATAGCTTTCGTCAGCTTTGTAGCGGTGAAGACTATATCGATCTTCAAAAGTATAAATGGCTACCGTTCTGATTCCAAGTTCTGTCGCTGCCCGAAACACCCTGATGGCAATTTCGCCGCGGTTTGCCACCATCAGTTTATTGAATTTTTGTCGGATATCCATACAGTTTTATTGTAATTTGGTTAAGTGAATTTTGAATTTCATTTGGTTTCAAAGGTACAAAAAAGTCGCTATTTTAGGTCAGCATTGCTCTTTTTTCTGCTCAATTATGAGCAGCTTTTTTACAATTGTAGTACAAGGAAGGTTCATATTTGTTTGCTGTTTGACATGGCTCGTTTTCTCAGTTTACAGCCGTTTATGTAATCTGTTTTTAGATGATGGGCCAAAATCAGATGCTTGAAGTGGTAAGTTGAGTGAAATTATACTGGACTGACTGCTTTGGAGATTAAAATTGATTAAAAACGCGGTCATCTGAAACAAATACGATCAAAGGTGGTTATGAAATCACCAAAAGTTGTTGGCATGGGCAGTTTTTTCACTGCTAAATGTAATTTAAAACTAATCAAGGCTAATCCTGTTGTGCATCGCAATTTGCGTCACAAAGACCCTTTTGCTAAAAAAAAATTTAATGGCTTAGTATAGAATTCCGCTTATGATTTACAGAAGTATGATGGAGTGCGTGCTTGATCTTGAAAAAAATGGTCATCTGGTGCGGATTAAGGAGGAAGTTGATCCAAATCTGGAAATGGCTGAAATCCATCGGCGGATTTTTGATAAAAAAGGTCCGGCCATTTTTTTTGAAAAAGTAAAAGGTAGTCCATTCCCCGCAGTTTCCAATGTTTATGGAACATTTGAGCGGACAGATTTTCTTTTCAGAAAAACATTGCCTAGTGTCAGTAAAATAATGGAGTTAAAAGCGGATCCTTCGCGACTCATCAAACGGCCGATGAGATACCTCAGTGCACCTCTTACGGCACTTACTGCCCTACCCCTAAGACAAAGCCTTTTTTCTGCACCATCAATGTATGCAGAAACCAGCATTTCACAGCTGCCTCAAATTGTATCCTGGCCAGATGACGGAGGCGCCTTTGTAACACTTCCTCAGGTTTATACGGAAGATCCGGAAAAGCCCGGAATAATGGGTTCCAATATCGGTATGTACCGTATACAGCTGTCCGGAAATAACTATGTAAAAGACAGGGAAATAGGACTGCATTACCAAATTCATCGTGGTATTGGAGTGCACCACGAAAAATACAACAGACTTGATGATGACTTCCGCTGCTCAATTTTTATCGGCGGACCACCCGCTCATGCATTTTCGGCGATAATGCCACTGCCGGAAGGAGTCCCTGAACCACTTTTTGCGGGACTTTTGGGAGGAAGAAGGTTCAGGTACAAACGGAAAAATGGATTTGTCATCTCTTCTGATGCTGATTTTGTGATAACCGGCAAAATTGTAAAAAACAGCAAAAAGCCCGAAGGACCATTTGGTGACCACCTGGGATATTACAGCTTGCAGCACGAATTCCCATACATGGAAGTGGAAAAAGTTTACCACCGCAAGGATGCAGTGTGGCACTTCACCTGCGTTGGTAGGCCACCGGCAGAGGATAGTAGTTTTGGATACCTGATTCATAAGCTAGTGGAAGAGCTGGGTCCACAAGAGTTTCCGGGTCTGGTTGACATTCATGCTGTAGATGCGGCTGGAGTTCATCCACTTTTACTGGCCATCGGTAAAGAGCGATACATGCCTTTCAGGGAAAAAAAGCCGGAGGAGATTCTAACCATTGCCAACAGGATACTGGGCAGCGGACAGACATCTCTTGCAAAGTTTCTTTTTATAGCCGCAGAGGAAAACAATCTCGATACTCACGATATACCGCACTTCTTCAGGCACCTGCTGGAGAGAGTGGACTGGACCCGAGACGTACACTTTCAAACAAGGACGACCATCGATACTCTTGACTACTCTGGTTCCGGATGGAACGAGGGGTCAAAGGTTGTGATAGCCTGTTGCGGTGCTGTAAAGCGCACTTTGACGACAAAATTGCCTTCCATATTCAGCCTTCCTGATGGTTTTACAGGACCGAGGTTTGTACTGCCCGGAATACTGGCCATCAGTGGGCCTTCTTTTAATAGTTATGAAGAGGGTTACCGGTCTGCTGAAGAACTCAGCATAACCTTGGAAAGATTTGAAATGAATCAGATCCCTCTCGTTGTTCTTTGTGATGATTCTGCCTTTCTGAGCACAAGCGTCAACAATTTTGTTTGGGTGACTTTTACAAGAGCTAATCCTTCACACGATATTCATGGTGTTAAAAGTGCTGTAGTATACAAGCATTGGGGTTGTGAAGGGCCATTAATCATCGATGCCCGAAAAAAACCACACCATGCACCCGAACTTGTGACTGATCCGGTAGTAAGCAAAAGAGTTGATGCCCTATTTTCTGCTAGTGGGTCGCTTTCAAAATGGGGATAAAAAAGTGGGTTCGTTAAATAATCGAACCCACTTTTTTATT
>CANHEE010000139.1 GCA_947459655.1 Lewinellaceae bacterium | reverse complement strand
CCTGAAGACGTTCCGGTGACCTTCAGCGTACTCGATAACGACTACGATATTGATGGAAATATCAATCCTTCCAGTGTTGTTGTTACTGTACCTCCTGCACATGGAACTGTCAGTGTTGACCCAATAACCGGTGTAGTCACCTATATTCCAGCTCCGAATTACAACGGACCTGATGTCCTGATCTACCGTGTATGCGATGATGGTACACCGCTCCCTGCACTTTGCGATACTGCAATCGTGTACATCAATGTAACTCCTGTCATAAGCGTAAACTTTAAAAATTATGTTTGGCTTGACTCAAACCAAAATGGTGTGCAGGATGCGAATGAACCCCCTATACCTGGTGTTGGATTTGAATTGTATTCATTAAGTAACCCTGCTCAGGTTATTGCCGTGACAAGTAGTGATGCAAGTGGCCTATATATTTTCAGTTCTATTGCTCCAGGCAGTTATTTTATCCGCACAATTACGAGCACATTTCCCCAGGGTGCTTTTATTACCACACCTGATTTAACAACTGATAATAAAGATTCTGATTTCAATCAGGCTTCATTCACAACCGGAGTCATAACTGTTGCTGCTGTGAAATCGATTGCCAATTACAACAACTTAGCAGACCTTGGTTTATTTCTACCGAGACCTTCCTTCAAGAAGTTTTGCGGGTCTGTAAGAGTGAAAATTCTCAAATAATTGAAAAACGTGTATTATTCTAACCCTTTAATACACTGTGCAGACATCGTTTTTCCTGTAAGGTGTAATAATTTAGTATTCATAATTTAACATTTACCGCAAAAACTTTAGATTAAAGTAGTTAGTTTTTTAATGCTTGATCTACATTTATCGTAGTTTCATATGCTGGATAGGTAAGTTCAGATTTTAATTCTGAGAACCCTCTCAATTGAAGTGTAGCTATGGTAGTATTCTACATCTCAATTTTTACAAAATTGTCAGAGGTAAATTGTCAATTGTCAATTGTTTTTTTACTTTTGCGTAAGTAAGCACTTGACATTGTCCCTTGGCAAAACCACTGATATGAAGTATTTAATTGATAAGCAGGAACTGTATACCTCTATGTCGCTCATGGAGGACAACCTGAACTCCCTGATTGCTCCGGATTTGAAGTCCGAATTCGTAATGCTGCATACCGAAGGAGCCAAAAATTTCATCCTGGATCTTTCTCAGGTAAAATTCGTGGATTCGTCCGGTCTTAGCGCTATTCTGACTGCAAACCGATTGTGGAAAAGTGAGCAGAGTCATTTTTGCCTGACCGGAATCTCCAACCCCAGCGTAAAAAAGCTGATAGAAATATCCAAGCTGGACACCATACTTTCCATCCTTCCGACGACTGCTGATGCGGCTGCTTTTATACAGAAAGAAGAGGTGAGTCGCGAGATGTGATGCAATCACTATGCACTAACTACACACCAACCAGGATTTGAAATTTGAATTGACTATTTTAGGAAGTGCTGCAGCGACCCCTGCATACGGACGTTTCACTTCCTGTCAGGTAATAAACATTCAGGATTCCTGGTACATGATCGATTGTGGGGAAGGTGCCCAGATGAGGCTCAGCGATTTCCACATTCCCCGAAATAAGATTAATCAACTTTTTATCAGTCATTTACATGGCGACCATATTTTCGGCCTGTTGGGTCTGCTGACCTCCTACAGCCTGGCCGGGCGTCGTGAAACTTTTCATATCTATTCTCCGCCGGGACTCGAGGAAATGGTAGAGGTATCGCTGCGCGTGAGTTACTCCCAACTCAGTTATCAGATACAGTACCACTCATTTGATCCCACGGAGCCATCTCTGCTGTTTGAAACCGACTTTTTAAGCGTTCACACCATACCGCTCAAGCACAGCGTGCCTACTGCAGGTTTTCTTTTCAGTGAAAAACCACACCTACCCAATTTCAACAAAGAAAAGATTGAGGAATACAACATTCCTGTAAGTGAGATCCCCATTATCAAAACCGGGGCCGATTTCATCACTCCTGAAGGAAAAATTGTGCCGTTCGAAGAACTAACCTTTCCTGCTCCACCACCAAGAAAATTTGCATATTGCTCAGATACAGTTTACAATCCCGCTTTGATCGATCATCTTACAGGAGTGGATATGCTTTATCATGAGTCAACATTCACGGAAAAATTTCGGGCGAATGCCGAATACGGGATGCACAGTACTGCCATGGATGCCGCCAAAATTGCCCAAGCAGCTGGCGTAGGTATGCTTATTCTGGGCCACTATTCCGCTCGTTATCCTGATTCCGTTCCACTGCTGGAGGAAGCCAGAACGATTTTTTCCGCTACCTATGCCGGACAGGACGGTATGACATTTTCTGTTCCCTTCCGTCGTTAACCCAAGTTAGATTTTTTTTACCATTTTGTCCTGTTGCATCGCTGCGTCTGAATGTCTTTTGCAGCAAAAAGCTGCAAGTGAAATATTACTTCAGTCGATGAATATTTGTTATTTGCCTGTCACAACATTGTAGTGGAACGGCAGTTTTTTTCGTAACAAATATTCATCATGATGAGTTAATTTAGATTAAAATTATACAACAACGTATTTTTTTTCATTTTTTCTATATTTTATAAATACCTATAAAACAATTATTTATATTAGAAAAATAATTGATTTTTGAAAAAAAATCATGTTTGTTTGCAAATAACAAGTGTAATTTACAAAAACAAAGATTTTAAATACTATCTTTGTTTACAGTAATTTGCTCCCCAGTAAATATTTTCCCTGCACACAAACTTCTGATTAGTCGTTGGTAGCGCTTGTTTTTTTGCCAAGTTGCGACGGGTAATCAGTTATGTCTTCGCCTGTCGGATGTTGTTCCGGCCAGGTGGCTAATGAATTTCATTCTATCACCAAAAACCACAACCATGAGACCAGTTGTACACAATCTCCTAACCAGTATTCCGGTTAAAAGCCTTCCTTTTTTCATCACCTTATTAACGCTCCTCTCAATAAAAAATGAAGTTGCTGCCCAATGTCAGACCTGTTCGGGAAACAGGATTCTGAACGGCAGTTTCGAGTCAGGAATTCAAAGTTGGCAGAGTTGGAACGGAGCCATCAGTCGGAATACATTGTATTCACAGTGTTCCAGTACAGGCCATATCCAATTCTATCAGACTGGAAGCACTGGTGGATTTTATCAAGAAATCAGCGGCATACCTGAAGGAACGCAGCTGACCCTGGGTTTCTGGGCCGGCGTATACGACAGTACTCCGGATGCGCAGATTGGAATCGAATTTTACGGCACGGCAGGTTTGCTGAATAAATCAACCGTTCAGATTGACAGGATCCTTGGAGGGAATCCGTCCATGAATTATTATTCCATCAACGCTACTGTTCCGGTAGGGGCCACCACAGTCAGAGTATTAGGTTCAACCACCTCTGGCTATCTGAAAGCAGATGAATTTTGCCTTGTGGGTGGTTGCGACAATATTACTGATGGGGGCAAGATTGGCAGCAATCAGAGTGGTTGCGCCCCTTTTGATCCGAACGAGATTACCAGTCTAGTTGCAGCAAGTGGAGGTTCAGGAATTCTGGAGTACAGTTGGCTGGAAAGCACAACATCCGACACTTTTCCCTCTTCCAATCCTTCCCTGTGGGTGCCTACACCGGGTGCTACAGCCCCTACCTACAACCCCGGTCCGCTGTCAGAAACCACCGGGTATGTGCGGTTGTCCAGAAGGACAGGCTGTACGGAGTATACAGGAAAAAGCAATGTAGTAAAGATAGATGTTCAGACTCCTCCGAATGTGCTTTCCAACGGTGGATTTGAACAAAATGCAGATCCTGGAAGATTCAGCAGCGTCACCACCAAACTCGGTGGGACAAGCGGAAGCCGTACTTTTTTATTGAGTGATGCAGTTGGAGCCGACAGTACTTATTTGACCAACTGGGGTCCCGCTTCAAAAGTTTTCTATGTAAAAAAGGACAACGCTGCCAACAACCCGGAAGGGGAGTATTTTACGTGGCTGCCTCTAAAAGACCAGCGCCTGGAACTTAATCAGGGTGTACTTGAGGCTGCCAAACTTTGTCCGGGAAAGCAGTATACCCTCTGTTTCAAGGCAGCGGCATGGAAACAGGAGCTGGTTAATTTTGTGCCACAGAATACCATGGCTGTTCAATCATCAGTACAGGTAGGTATAGCACTTGCCACTCAAAATAGCCCGAATGCTCCCGTTACAAAACAAATATCTTCACTTCCTGCCAGCATTAGCTGGTCTACCCTCAACTGGCAGGATGTATGCTACACTTTTGTGTATGATCCGCTTAATCCACCGACACAGATTTTTTTGGAGAACAAGGGTTCGGTTGCTGGCGCGACAGATGTTGGAATCGCTATTGATGAAGTGACGCTAACTGCGAGCGATTGTGAAGATTGCAACACCAAGACCATCTGCTTTGTCAATCCTAATGATCCTGGATTGTATGCCATTGCAAAAATGACCATTTATCCGTTGAGCAATCTGGTAAAAATCCGTACCACTTTTTCCAAAAAATTTGTTGACAATACCTATGGTACCTCTGCGATTGGCTGGCCAAATGGTCACAAATTTTCTGACCTGACTGGTTCAGATCATCTGCAACTGGCGCTATTTGATGCACTGGGTGTAAAAAAACTGGAATTCAAACTGGACTATATAACGGCCTCTACTGCAGGTGCTTCGGGATATAAAAATCTGGGTGTCAGTGGGGGTGATGGTGGAATGATACTTGGATCAGCGTCCAGCATCCTCAACACCATGACAGCGATGGATTACAATTTTAACGTGTACAACTATGTGCTGACAACCAATTCACCTGCAACCGATACAGCTTATACACCAAATGCCGCCTATCCCAACTGGATATATGATGTCTGGTATGAGGTAGATGTCAGTTTATCGGCATTTGGCACTGCAGGGTTTGGTACTGCCGGCATTTCCGGTATACATGCCAGTCCAAGTAAGGTAGGTACCAATACCGTCGTGGTTGTACCCGGCAACTGCTGTGATGCAACGGTTAGTGCATCCAACAGTGGTACTGTGTGCAATGGTACCACGTCGACGCTATCTGTCACCAGTTCAGGTACGATACCACTAACCACATACCAGTGGACGGGACCGAGTGGATTTACATCAACAGCTGCGAATCCGGTTGTTTCAAAAGCAGGTGTGTACACAGTTTCCGTTACCGACGAGGAGGGGTGTATAGGTACCGCAAGCACGACGGTAACGACCACACCAAATTGTCCGACACCTACGGAAACCATTTGCTTCGTGAATCCAACCAATCCTTCGCTATATGTCATTGCCAATGTAACGGTACTGCCGGCGACCAATTCCGTAAAGATTAGAACTACTTTTTCCAAAAAGTTTGTAGATAACACCTACGGCACCAATGCGATCGGCTGGCCAAATGGCCACAAATTCAGTGATCTCACAGGTTCTGATCATCTTCAGCTTGCTTTGACGGATGCCAACGGCGTAAAAAGACTGGAATTCAAGCTTGATTACATAACAGCATCAACTGCATCTCCTTCGGGTTACAAAAATTTGGGTGTCAGCGGTGGCGATGGAGGAATGATCCTGGGTTCGGCCTCCAGTATTTTGAATACCATGACCGCCATGGATGTTAATTTCAACACCTACAATTACATTCTGACCACCAACTCACCCGCGACGGATACCTCATACAAGCAAAATACTACTTATCCCAACTGGATTTACGATGTCTGGTATGAATGTGAAGTTAGCCTCAGCGCTTTTGGTACTGTGGGATATGGTGGAGTAAGCATCAGTGGAATTCACGCTAGTCCGAGCAAGGTAGGCACAAATACCATCACCGTAGTACCTGGTACTTGTTGTACAACAGTGGTTACCGTTACCAATACCGGTTCAGTTTGTGATGGCAGTACATCAACCTTGTCGGCGACCAGCAGTGGTGTCGCACCGATTCTTACCTACTCCTGGACAGGACCATCCGGATTCAGTTCTACAGCTGCAAATCCTGTAGTGAGCAAAGCCGGAGTATATTATGTAACCATTACAGACGCCAATTCGTGCAAAGGCTCATCTTCCACGACGGTTACGCCCACGACTGGTTGTCCGCCGTCATCTGAGTACATCTGTTTCGTTAGTCCAACAGATCCATCCCTGTATGCTATTGCGGTCATTACTACCAACGCTACAACCAATTCTGTGAAGATCCGCACCACTTTTTCCAAGAAATTTGTGGACAACACTTATGGTATCAATGCCATTGGTTGGCCGAATGGCCACAAATTCAGCGACCTAACCGGCTCTGACCACCTTCAACTTGCGCTTACAGATGCTCTCGGTGTTAAAAAGCTGGAGTTTAAGCTGGATTATATCACGGCATCTACGGCAGCCCCCTCGGGTTATAAAAATCTTGGCGTCAGCGGAGGAGATGGTGGTATGATTTTAGGCTCCTCCTCAAGCATATTGAATACTATAACTGCTATGGACGTGAATTTCAATACATACAACTATATTCTGACTACCAATTCTCCGGCTACGGATACAACTTACAAACCTAATCCAACTTATCCCAACTGGATATACGATGTGTGGTACGAAGTGGATGTGAGCTTGTCAGCATTTGGTACTGCAGGATTTGGAACGGTTAGCATCAGCGGTATTCACGCTAGTCCGAGCAAGGCTG
>CANHEE010000138.1 GCA_947459655.1 Lewinellaceae bacterium | reverse complement strand
GGAAAGAACAAACGCAGAAATTTACCTGAAAGGATTTATGGTCACGAACTACAAATCCTTTTTTTATGGGTAAAAAAAACAGCCTTAGAAAATTTTCTAAGGCTGTTCCATATTTCAAATACCCATCAAAAGGGTCATCGGATCTTCTAAAAACTTCTTGACTTTGACCAGGAATGTCACCGACGAACTACCGTCAATTATCCTGTGGTCGTAGCTGAGCGCGAGGTACATCATCGGACGGATCTTCACCTCGCCATTGATGGCCATCGGACGCTGCTGGATGGCGTGCATACCCAAAATCGCAGATTGTGGTTCGTTGATAATCGGCGTGCTCATCATTGAACCAAATACACCGCCGTTGGTAATCGTAAACGTACCGCCACTCATTTCCTCAAGTGTGAGTTTTCCGGCCCTTGCCTTATCAGCCAACTTCTTAATCTCTTTTTCAATTTCAGCAAAATTCAGTGACTCGACGTTGTGAACGGGCGGAACAACCAAGCCGCTTGGCGTGGATATCGCGATGGAAATATCCGCGTAATCGTGGTATATAATGTCATTTCCGTCGATCATCGCATTAACTTCCGGCATTTCCATCAGAGCCTGCGCACAGGCTTTTGCGAACAGCGACATGAATCCGAGTTTGATGCCGTATTTGGCTACAAAACGGTCCTGGTATTTATCCCGCAAAGCCATTACCTCAGTGAGGTCGACCTCATTGAAGGTGGTCAGCATGGCGGTATTGTTTTTGGCCGATACCAGACGTGTGGCGATTGTCCTGCGCATGCGCGACATTTTTTCACGCCTGATGCTCCTGGAAAATGCCAAAGCCGTTTTCGTATCCTGGCTTGCGGTAGTTGTTTCAGGTACAACTGCGACGGACTTATCTGCGCCCACCTTCATGACATCCTCTTTGGTTATTCTGCCGTCTCTGCCGGTTCCACTGATTTCAGATGCACTGATGTTGCGCTCTGACATCAACTTTGCCGCAGCAGGGGAAGGATGCCCTGAAGCGTAGGTTTCAGTGGAGACGGCTGCTTTTTGTACAGTATCAACAGGTTTTTCCTTGGTTGTATCCGGAGTACTCTTCGCAGGCTTTGAAGAACCGCTTTGTCCTGCGGCATCTGTATCAATGGATGCTATTACGGATCCAATAGCGAGGTCGTCACCTTCTTTGGCTATCAACGTCAGTTTTCCCGCCACTTCTGCAGGCAATTCCATGTTGGCCTTGTCTGATTCGAATTCACAGATGGGATCATCCACGGCCACAATATCGCCGTCGTTTTTTAGCCATTTTCCAAGGGTTACCTCGGTAATGGATTCTCCAATTGCTGGTACTTTGATTTCTATTATTGCCATTCTGATTCTATTGAGGAATATTTTTTCGCAAATCTATGGTGAACATCGGTTAAATTGCAAACAATCACGACCATATATCTCACCCAGACAAAAAAAATAAGTGAAAGATTCGCCCGCATTTTGAGCTCGAATTTTTAGATGGTCATCGCTTTGTTAATTGTTGCCGACATGTTTACGCAAATTCATGCCATGAAAGAACACCGCTTTGGACAAAATGGTTACGTTTTTCTCAAAAAAACTATCTGAAAAATTGCATTTCTGTTTTTAATGGTTAGCGCCGTTTTTTATTGTAATACTGTATATTTGTGCATTAGCATGATGTCAATCGCTCTACTTTTAAAAATCCATTACAATCAGCACTTGAGAATGAAAATACTTTTTTTACCGTTATTTCTTTTGGTTGCCGTACTCAGCGGTGGCTGCAAAAAAGACAACCAATCTGCGGAAAACCTTAATGGCAGCTGGAAAGTCCATTCGCTCAATGGTAGGGAAGTCGGCCACATAGGCGCGAGTTGCATCTTTGACATCGGTGCACTCAAAATCAGCGGCAACAGTGGTTGCAACAGCTATGGTGCCGATATTACCGTCAATGAGAGAACTCAATCGCTCCAAATTGGCAATATTGTTCAGACAAAAATTGGATGCCCAGGAGAGAAAGGAGACTTTGAGGTTGATTTTTTCAGTGCACTCCGAAAAGTTAATCACTATCATTTTACCAACACGGAAGTTGTCAACCTGACGGATGATCAAAACGGTAGAATTGAGCTGCACAAATAGATAAAAAGTACGACACTCAGTTGTATCTTTGTCCATCCTGAACGTCAAAGCCCATCGCTTTTACACCATCCGAATATGTTTGAAATGGACAGCTTAAACGAATTGATTTCTATCCTAAAAAATGGAGGATTGATACTGTACCCTACCGACACCCTGTGGGCCCTCGGTTGTGATGCTACAAATGAGGCTGCCGTTGAAAAACTCCTGCAGGTCAAAAAACTCAGTCAAACAAAAGGGCTGATTTTACTCGCAGATTCTGCTGATATGATCATGCAGTATGCTGAGAACATTCCTCCCAGAATCGATTCTTTGCTGATGTACCACAGCAGGCCCCTTACAGTAATATACGAGAAAGGAAAACATCTCCCGGAAAAGGTTCTCGGGGAAGACGGAGGCGTTGCCTTTAGACTTTGCCGCGACCCATTTGTCAGACAGCTGATTGCCGGCACCGGAAAACCACTGGTGGCAACAGGAGCCTGTGAAGGCTACCTTCCGCTTCCAGCAGGATTCGGCAGTATCAGTTCAAACATCATCGAATCTGTAGATGTCATTGCGGGATTCAGAAGGGATGACAAAAACATGAGTGAGCCCTCGCAACTGGTCCGGCTCGATGAAAACGGAGAACTTAAATTCATCAGAGAATAAAGATGGCCGTTGAAAAAATAGACATTGAGCAGCTTTTTGAGCTTCAGAAGGACAGGGTCATAATAGATGTACGAACCCCTGCAGAATTTGCACAAGGACACATCAGCGGCGCATACAACCTTGCTCTGTTTACAGATGAGGAGCGGGTAGTTGTAGGCACCATTTACAAAAAACAGTCTCCCGAAAAAGCACTGCTCAAAGGACTGGAATTCACGGGAAAAAAGATGCCTGCCTACATCAAGCAGGCAAGGAAAATTGCTCCGGATAAGAAGCTGATTGTCCATTGCTGGCGAGGTGGAAAACGCTCGGGAAGCATGGCTTGGCTGCTCGATCTTGCGGGATTCGATGTCGTAACCATTGAAGGAGGTTACAAGGCTTACCGAACTTTCATCCACAATTTTTTCGAAAAACCCTTTCACTTCAAGGTTCTTGGCGGCAAAACAGGAACAGGCAAAACTGAAATCCTGAAAAAACTGGAGAGCTGCGGCGAACAGATTATCGATCTGGAAGGCCTCGCCAACCACAAAGGCTCAGCCTTCGGAGCGTTGGGACAGCAGCCTCAACCAATAACAGAAATCTTCGAAAACCTACTCTTCGACTGCCTGAAGATGCTTGATTCGACAAAACCAATCTGGGTAGAAAACGAAAGCCGCGGTATAGGAAGAGTTTTTATCCCACAGGGCATCTGGAATCAGATGAGGAAAAGTGTTCTCCACATTGTAGAAATTCCTCATGAACTGCGTTTAATCAGGTCTGTAAACGATTACCGTTCTGACAACAAGTCAGAACTAATGGCTGTTTTTGAGAAGATAGAGCGCAAACTGGGAGGAAAAAACTGTCAGGAAGCCATCAGAGCACTTGAACATGACGACTACAAAACTGCTGCTGAGATTGCTCTGGTGTATTATGACAAAACCTATCAATTCAGTCAGGACCGTTCTTCATTTTCAGCCATACACCATTTCAATTTCGACCATGCCGACATGATGGAAATTGCCCGGACGCTTGCCACTGCACACAAGTAAAGAAGTCTGCCGCTTGTGCTTTCAGATTTTTTTTGTTGTTTTGCGAAAAATAAATTCATGTCTGCATACATCAACCCCAATCTGCTGCTGGATACTACAGGTATCGAACCCGGCCATGTTGTCTGGCGCAGCCCGTCTAATCTCGCCATTATCAAATACTGGGGAAAATACGGTGTTCAGTTGCCGCGCAATCCTTCCATAAGCTTTACACTGGCCAATAGTTTTACAGAAACTATTCTGGATTACGGACCAAAGCAAACAGATGAGGATGGTATCGATCTGCAAATGGAATTTAATGGAACGGAAGATGTGAAAATCCAACAAAGCACCCATGCATTTCTGCAAAAGATGCTGCCTTTTTTTCCGTTTCTCAACCAACTCAGCCTGAAAATACGAACGGCAAATTCGTTTCCGCATGCAGCAGGAATAGCCTCATCCGCTTCTGGCATGAGCGCGCTTTCCCTGTGCCTTTGCTCACTTGAAGATCGATTTTTCGGAACGCTGGGCGACCCTAAGACTTTTGACAGAAAAGCTTCATACATTTCCCGGCTGGGTTCAGGAAGCGCTTGCAGGTCAATTTTTCCATATATGTCACTTTGGGGCGAGTATCGACCTGTTGAAGGTTCTTCAAATGAATATGCCATTCCGATGGAAGACCATATCCACGAGGTATTTAAGGGATATCACAATGCCATCATGATTGTCAGCTCCCAGGAAAAATCGGTGAGCAGCAGGGCGGGGCACGCGCTGATGGAGGATAATCCATACGCGGATGCCCGTTACCGACAGGCAAATGAGCGAATGGAACGCCTCCTTCAGATACTAAAAGATGGCGACACCCAAGCCTTCTGCACGATTGCAGAGGAGGAGGCTCTGACCCTGCACGCGCTGATGATGGCTTCAACCCCATCCTATACCCTTCTGCACCCGAATACGCTTAAGATGATCGAGTGCATCAGGGAATACCGTGCACAAACCGGCCACCCGGTGTGCTTTAGCCTTGACGCAGGTCCAAATATCCACCTGCTTTATCCCGATAGTATCAAGGAGGAAGTCCAGTTGCTTATCGACAGTGAATTGGTTCCCTTGTGCGAAAGGGGTTTCTGGATAAAAGACTGGGTTGGGGAAGGTCCGGAGGAGTTGTAAGGTTTCTCGGGGCAATTCCGGCCGATATTTTAAATGCATTTGCAGTTGAAAAGCTCAATAAATGTATATCTTTGTGCTCATTTCAACAATAAATATCGCAATATTCACAATATCAACGTATTATGTCAGTATTAGTCAATAAAAATTCGCGAATAATCGTTCAGGGGTTTACCGGAAAAGAGGGCACTTTTCATGCAGAACAAATGATTGCCTACGGCACACCGGTAGTAGGTGGGGTAACTCCCGGAAAAGGAGGAACATCGCACCTTGGACTACCTGTTTACAATACAGTAAGCGACGCAGTTCAAAAAGGAGCTGCGGATACTTCCATCATTTTTGTCCCACCGGCATTCGCTGCAGATGCCATCATGGAGGCTGCTGAAGCGGGTATCAAAGTAATAGTTTGCATTACAGAAGGTATTCCGGTTCAGGATATGGTGAAAGCCAAGGCGTATATTGAAGACAAAGACGTGGTCCTCATCGGACCAAATTGTCCGGGTGTAATTACACCTGATGAAGCTAAAGTGGGTATTATGCCCGGCTTTGTATTTAAAAAAGGAAGAATCGGTATTGTTTCCAAATCAGGTACGCTGACTTACGAAGCTGCAGATCAGGTAGTTAAAGCCGGATTCGGAATTTCAACAGCTATAGGTATTGGCGGCGACCCGATTATTGGAACGACCACCAAGGAAGCCGTACAGATGCTGATGAACGACCCAGAAACCGATGCCATTATCATGATTGGAGAAATCGGTGGAAACCTGGAGGCACGTGCTGCAGAGTACATTAAAGAGCATGGCACCAAACCTGTAGTGGGATTCATTGCCGGACAAACCGCCCCTGCAGGAAGAAAGATGGGACACGCGGGCGCAATCGTTGGCGGACATGATGATACTGCTGCTGCCAAAATGAAGATTATGGCTGCCTGTGGCATACATGTAGTTAATTCTCCTGCCCAAATAGGTTCAACACTTGCAGGTGTAATGAAAAAATAATCACCTCCACTCAGACAAAAAGCACGACCAAGGCAGACACCAATGCTTTGGTCGTGCTTTTTTTTTGCCCCAGCCATATCTACTCAAAGTAATATGAGTAAAATATGACGTCATAAAGACTCAAAAAAACTAATTGTTCGTACATAATGGTAAATTTTGAAGTTTGCATCAGCCTTAGACCCGTCTTCAAAACTTATACTAACTCTACTCTCTCGCACACATAAATGATACTTTGTTTTTCGGTTGCAATTGTGTTAATTTGTGTAGAAAAAGTATCGTTCAGCGTTTTTTTAATTGCCTGCAGCAATTGTCATGTCATTTTAAAGCCGCTGATCAAGAAAATGCTCTTTTCTCAGTGTCAATTTATGAAAAATTTGAGGTTATTACTGCTAACGATTACATGCTGTCTTTTTCTTGCAAAAAACGTATGCGGGCAATCGGATACCTCCGAATGCGGAACAGATGCGCCTGACCTGATCTGGGAAGATGCTTTTCAGAAATTAATTGAACAAAGCAAATCAAATCTCCGGCAGGAAGGTTTCCGCAAAGTGCAGTACAGGATACCAGTTATCTTTCACATCATTCATGGCGGGGAAGAGATCGGCATCTTTCCAAACATCCGTTCAGAGCAAATCAGCGCCCAGATTACCGTTTTAAATCAGGACTTTAATGCAAAATCATACAATATTGCAGATTATCCCGAAAATGCTTTTGTGACCTGGGCAAACAACCAGAATATCCCCGCTTTGAACAGGGACTCGAAGGGCCGGATTAAAATTGCAAATTTTAATATTGAAT
>CANHEE010000137.1 GCA_947459655.1 Lewinellaceae bacterium | reverse complement strand
CCGGCTACACCACCTACAAAACCGCCACTGGTAAGGCGAAATCCAACTTCGAAAAAGGTCGGGAACTCGCCAGGATGGCCAACTTCCCCGATGCACTCCGCAAACTGGACGATGCCATCAAGGCCGACCCCACATTCATTGATGCCTGGGCCATGAAAGCAGGCATCAGCAACTCGCAAAAGGACTACCCGGCCGCCGAAACCGCACTCGAGGCGGCACTGGCCATCAGCGAAAGCTACGATACAGACATGTGGTTCTCGCTCGCGCAAACCGAAAAAAACCAGGAGAAATACAGCGAGGCCAGTGAGCACTACAAAAAATTTCTCGCCGCAGGGTCCACCTCAGAAGCGGCCCTCAAACAGGCACGAACCAATCTGGAAAGTTGCCGCTACATCGAAAAGGCCATCGCCAATCCGGTCCCTTTCGACCCAAAACCGCTCAGTGCAGCGATCAACTCCACAGAATTCAGCGAGTACCTGCCCTGCCTAACCGCCGATGGCGAAACCCTGATTTTTACCCGCAGGGAAAAAGGCGATGAAGATTTTATGATCAGCCACAAATCAGGCAACGACTGGACACCCGCAGTGCACATCGAAAGAATCAACTCCATACAAAACGAGGGCGCACAAACCATCAGCGCCGATGGCAAATTGCTGGTGTTCACCGCCTGCAACCGCCGCGACGGACTGGGCTCCTGCGACCTCTACTTCTCCGAACTCGGCCCCGGCGGCTGGTCGACTCCCAAAAACATGGGCGAGCCGGTCAGCACAAAACATTGGGAGTCACAGCCTTGCCTCTCCGCCGACGGACAGACACTCTACTTCACCTCCGGCCGTCCGGGAGGACAGGGCGGCCAGGACATCTGGCTCAGCAAACGGGAAAACAGCGGCTGGTCCGTTCCCGTCAACATCGGCAGCAGCATCAACACCCCGCTGGATGAGGCGGGTCCGTTTTTCCACCAGGACAACGAAACCCTCTACTTCATGTCCAACGGCTACCCCGGTATGGGCGGCTTCGATCTGTACTATTCCCGAAAAGACGAAAAAGGCAACTGGAAAAGCCCCGAGAACCTGGGCTACCCCATCAACACCCAACGCGACGAGGGCAGCATGATTGTCAGTCTTGACGGCTCAAGGGCCATGATGGCCAGCGACCGCAAATACAAGGACAGCCAGCTGAAATCGGCATTCAATGCCAAAAATGCCGATATGCTCACACGACCGGAAGCCGAAACCGACATCTACGAATTTGAACTCTACGAGGCCGCTCGGCCAAAACCTGCCACCTACGTGAAGGGGAAAGTGCGCGATGCGTTCACGCAAACGCCACTGCTGGCCCAGGTGGAAATCACCGACCTTGCCAAAAACGAGGTGGTATCTTCCGTACAGTCGGACTGGAATGGTGAGTTTCTGCTCTGTCTGCCCGGCGGCAAAAGCTATGCCTTCGCAGTCAACAAAGCAAAATACGCCTTCTATTCCAACCATTTTTCACTGGAAAAAACAGCCACCTTCGGCAAACCTTTTCTGCTCGATATCCCCCTCCTGCCACTACAAAGCAGCAGTCCGGTCGCCGCAAAAACAACGGCGCCGAAAACAGTGGTATTGAAAAATGTGTTTTTTGAAACCGCCTCCGCAAAACTGCTACCTGAATCTGTCGCCGAACTCGACAAGCTCAAAAATCTGCTCAATGACAACCCCACCCTGCGCATCCGCATCAACGGACACACCGACAACGTGGGCACCGACAATGACAACCTCAGCCTTTCTGCCAACAGGGCCAAATCCGTGTACGAATACCTGATTCAAAAGGGAATAGCAGCCTCCCGACTGGAATACAAGGGATTCGGCGAGAGCAAACCGGTGGCAACAAACGATACCGCAGAAGGTAGACAGGAAAACCGCAGAACAGAGTTTGAACTGCTAAACTAATTTTTTTTACCGCAGGTAAGCCTATTCAAACAAGGCCCTGTACAGTTCCTCCATTTTGGAAACCGTACACACCTGGATGCCGTACTTTTCGGTCGGCAGGCCTTTGGCATTGTACTTTGAGATGAAAATTTTCCGGAAACCAAGCCGGTCGGCCTCCTGTATGCGCTGGTCAATCCTGTTCACGGCCCTGATTTCACCGGAAAGTCCTACCTCGCCCGCAAAACAATAATCGCCGGGAATCGCGATGTCCAGTAAAGAACTAATCAGCGCAGAAACCACCGCAAGATCCATCGCAGGGTCATCCACCCTGATGCCGCCCGCAATATTGAGAAACACATCGTTCTGACCAAATATAAAGCCGCAGCGCTTCTCCAATACCGCCAACAGCATACTCAGTCTCCTCAGGTCAAAGCCCGTGGCCGAGCGTTGGGGCGTCCCGTAAACCGCCTTGCTGACCAGCGCCTGGGTCTCAATCAGCATGGGCCGCATTCCCTCTATCGTGGCACAAACAGCCGAGCCGCTCAGCTCCTCATCTTTCTGCGACAGCAGCAATTCGGATGGATTGGACACCTCCCGCAATCCGCTGGCCTGCATCTCGTAAATGCCCATCTCATCAGTCGAACCAAACCTATTCTTGATGGTCCGCAAAATCCGGTAAGTATAATGCTGGTCGCCTTCAAACTGCAGCACGGCGTCAACGATATGTTCAAGCAATTTTGGCCCCGCCAGCGTGCCATCCTTGGTAATATGCCCGATGACAATCACCGGAATATTGGACTCCTTGGCAAAACGCTGCAGGTCGCCGGCGCATTCCCGCACCTGAGAAACGCTCCCGGGAGTCGAGTCTATATGCGGCGAAGAAAGGGTTTGAATGGAATCCACAATCAGTATGTCGGGCGACAGCTGCTGGGCATGCTGCAGCACCTTGGCTACATTGGTTTCCGTTAAGATATAGCAATCGGAGATTCGGCCGCTGATGCGTTCGGCACGCATTTTAATCTGCTCCTCGCTTTCCTCACCACTCACATACAACACCTTCGCATTCACGCCCAACGCCAGTTGCAGCATCAGGGTCGATTTACCGATACCCGGCTGACCGCCGACCAGTACGATAGAACCGGCTACGATACCACCTCCCAGCACTCGGTTCAGTTCCTGGTCCGGTGTCTGCATGCGCTGCATCGTCCCGGATTGTATCTCCTGAATGATCACCGGCTTCGGATCCTCTTTTTTAGCCGAACCCGATTTCCAGGCTTTCTTTTTTTCCTCTTGGCCGGTTTCCTTGAAGATGACCTCTTCCTGATAGGTATTCCATTCGCCGCAGGCTTGGCAGCGCCCGGCCCATTTCGGTGAGGTGTTGCCACAATTGGTGCAGGCGAATATTTTTTGTACCTTAGACATGTGCTGTTTTTTTATTTCATGGCCCGAAAAGGCGGCAAATCAGAGTATGGTCGCTTTGGCAGCGTCGAGTATAGCAATCGCCTCCTCCGGACTATTCCCCTGTGAATACACACGCAACACGGGTTCAGTACCCGAAGCCCGGAACATCACCCATTTGCCCTTTTCAAAAGTAAACTTGAAACCATCGATGGATTCCATCTTGCTCACATTGTATTTGCCGAATGATTTGTATTGCTGCTCGCGGCATTTTTGCAGCACCTCTTGTTTCTTATCCTCGGTCACGTGAAGGTCGTAGCGGTCGCAGCTAAATGAGCCCACCAGGTCATACACTTCTTTGATGAGTTCTTTAAGTGTTTTGCCTGTTTTTGCCATATATTCCAGCACCACGAGACCAATCCAGATGCCGTCACGTTCAGGAATATGGCCTTTTACTGCAAGACCACCCGATTCTTCACCCGCCACGATGCAATCTTCTTCCGCCATGATTTCAGCAAGGTACTTAAACCCGATTTTTGTCACCGTGGTCGGCAAGCCAAACTTCTCCGCCATATCGGTCATTTTTTCGGTCACGGAAAAAGTAACCGCAACCTTGCCTCGGTAGCCTTTGTATTTGTACATGTACATCAGTAAAATCAGCAAAATATGGTGCGAATCGACAAAATTTCCGTCCTCGTCAAACAAACCGATGCGGTCGGCATCACCGTCGTTGGCTAGTCCGACTTTCAGCGAAGGATCATTCTTGATGACTGATGAAAGTTCGGTCAGATTGCGATAAATCGGCTCAGGCGCCTGTCCGTGCATACCCGGATTCAAGTCGCAGTGCAGCATGCGTGCGTCGGGAATCAGTCGGGCGAGGGCATTCATGCCCGCGCCGTACATGGCATCGTAGGCCAGCCCGATATTGGATTTATTGATGAGTTTCAGGTCAAAATTCTTCTTTGCATGCTCCACATACATATCCTCCAGTGATACATATTTGATTTTTCCTGCCTCCATGTAATGGGCAAGAGAAAGTGGGGTGCGCTTTATTTTGTTGGCAATCAGATCTTCTATCTCCTGAACCTGCGCAGGAAGCATTGGTCCACCCACGCGCGACTTCAATTTGAATCCGTTGTAGGAAGGCGGATTGTGGCTTGCCGTGATGACAATCCCGATATCTGATTTGGTTTTGACCACGCCAAGCGACACCATCGGAGTACTCACAAATCCTTTCGCCATATGTACCCTAATGTTATATGCCGCCAGCACTCTTGCGGTGGTTTCGGCAAACATCTCGCCGCCGAAACGGCAGTCGTGGCCGATAACTGCCTTCTTCATTTTATTCAGTTTCATCCACTTAGCGGTAGCCTCTGCTACCCTCATCACATTTTCTACCGTATAATCCTGGGCGATAATCGCGCGCCAGCCATCGGTTCCGAATTTTATTTTTGTCATATTTTCATTGTATTAAATTGCGATTAAATGGAGTTTTCGCTTAGCCGCCGAAACCCTCTGCTTGCTGTTCAAACCCGTAAAAACCGGATTGTTTTCAGGCTGACAAACATACCTATTTTAAATAAAACCAAGCGCCTCCTCCACCGAAATTTCAGTATAATCCCGGATAAATTTTACCACGTTGGCATACTGCTCAAACTCCTCGCGCCGGTGTGTTGTGGTAACCACCACTGCTTTACAACCGGCATTCATTGCGGTCGCCACCCCGATGGGTGAGTCTTCAAAAACCAGGCATTGTCCCAAAGGTACGCCGATGTCGGCAGCAACATTTTGGAATACTTCCGGATCCGGCTTGCCTTTCTGCACCTGCGAAGAATCGATGATGACATCAAAAAAATGACGAAGCCCACTTTCCTGCAATCCATGCCGCACATTTTCGGGTGGCCCCGCCGTACCGATCCCTACCGGAACACCCAGTGACTTGACGTTCTTCATAAATGACTCAAAGCCGTGGATGGGTCTCAGTTGTTTTTCCGACAATATGCGGTAGTGCAATTCTTTTTCAGCAGCAATTTCCCTGCGTTCATCATCGCTGAATCGAACACCAAAAAGCCGCCCCAGTATTTCGTTGTTTTTACCATGGATGGTCTGTCGCACCTCATCGATGCTGAGTTCGAGGCCAAGGCGACTCAGTTGTCGCTGCCAGGCGTGATGATGAATCATCATATTGTCAATCAGCGTCCCGTCAAGATCAAAAATAAAACCCCTATCAGTGTTGTTCACCCTCTTTGTATATTTAACTGCTGATGCTGATTCTGCCCTGCGGCTTATTGATTTTCCAATGTGTGAAATCGCTGTTGGTCTCAAATCCATAGCCCCAGATTTTCTCCGTGGGCGTGGTGATAATGACCAGTTTGCCAGAGTACACTTTTTTCAGGTTTTCATCCCAGATGAGCTCGTAGCTTTCCAGTTTTTCCCGGTTGCTGATGCTCTGCCACACACAGGAATCCCTCAATATAACGAGGTTTTTCTGTGCGTATCTGACGGCATATTTTGAGGTCAGGATACTGGAAGGCCGTTTTTGCTCATCAAAAAACTCCAGTTTCACCCCTCCGGGAAATTCATCATATGGATTTTCCTTATCGGTATGACTGAGCAGCAGATCGCTACTGATTTTTATCCTGACCACCGCAGAATCACTGTACAAGATTTCAACTTTTTTTGCTGTTTCAACCTGCGCCTCAGTTTTGGATAGCGCATCAGCTGACTTTCCGTCGCGCCTGCAACCAAAAATCAACAATAGAAGTACAGAAATCAGGATATCTTTATACATTTGGACAATTTTATACAAAAGTATATTTTTCGCCCAAAATATCCGAATTAATCACTGAAACTACCAACTATGGGTATCTGGTCCTGGCTCACCGGCGATACATCCGGGGATTTCATATCTGACATCAGAATCGGAAGGTACAGCGACTGCTACAAAAAGCCCGAAAATTACCAATCCTGGGAATTGTCACTTCAGGCGTTTGAGGAAAAACAATACCTTGAATCCTATATCAGGTTCTTCGACTACCTATACGATGAAACCCAGGACAATATCCGCTGGGAATCCGATGATTCGGGAATCAGCGCAGAATTGATACAGGGCTCGCAAAAGATACAAATCAAAGCCAATGACACCCACTTCAGTGCCTTCGCCAGCATCGCCAAAGCAAAAGAACTCAGCGTCGGTATGATGCGCAGGTTACTTGAGCACAACGACAACCTGGTATTCAGCCATTTTGCACTCTCACCAGAAAACGAGGTAAAACTCAATTTCAGCTCCAGCAGTATCGACTGCTCGCCTTACAAGCTCTACTATGCGCTGAAGGAGCTGGCCACCATGTCAGACAAACAGGACAACTTGCTGCTGGATGAGTTTACGTCACTCCGCATCATTGATCCGTCATTGCGCATTCCCATTGATGAGGCCGAAAAGGAAATCAATCCTTTCCATAATAGACGGCCGAGACGTCATTGCCCAGGCGCAGTCGGG
>CANHEE010000136.1 GCA_947459655.1 Lewinellaceae bacterium | reverse complement strand
GCAGGTCAGATTGAAAAGCACAAAATGGCACTCAATGAGCTTGCAGAACAGGGATTTCGGGTGTTAGGAGTGGCTGAGGCAGCCATGAGGCATCCGGAATTGCCGGACTCACAGGCAGATTTTGATTTTCAGTTCATGGGTCTGGTCGCATTGGAGGATCCAATCAGACCGGAGGTCCCTGCGGCAATTATGGAGTGTGCCAACGCGGGTGTCCGGGTCATCATGATTACTGGAGACCATCCCGCTACGGCCAGGAGTATTGCGCGGCAATGCGGTCTGCTGACGGACAAAATCATCAGCGGCGACATGATGCGTCAGATGAGCGATGAACAGCTGAGGGAGGAAATCAAGGATGCAGGCATCTTTGCAAGGGTGGTTCCCGACCAGAAACTTCGGATTGTACAGGCGCTTGTGGCCAACGGAGAAATCGTAGCCATGACGGGAGACGGGGTGAACGATGCACCTGCACTGAAAGCGGCTCATATCGGTATTGCGATGGGCAACAAGGGAACAGATGTGGCCAGAGAGGCCTCTTCGCTGGTGCTGTTGGACGACAATTTTGCTTCGATTGTTGCTGCCATCAGGCTCGGCAGAAAAATATTCGATAATCTCCAAAAGGCGATGTCATATATTCTAGCCATACATATTCCGATCGTCGGACTGACGCTGCTGCCTGCTTTTTTCCCAACTATTCCTATCCTATTGATGCCACTGCACATTGTTTTCATGGAATTGATCATTGATCCAGTCTGCTCCATAGCTTTTGAAACGGAGCAGGAGGAAAAGGGAATAATGAACCGACCACCCAGAAATCCGGAAGAAAAATTCTTCGGACCGAAAAAGATTTCGTTCAGTCTGCTGAAGGGTTTTCTATTGCTGGGAATGGTTCTGGTGGTCTATTTGGCGTCCATTTATGAGCACCACAGCGAAAAAGAGGTTCGGGCGATTGCATTTTCGGGTCTGATTGTCGGCAATATCTTTCTCATACTTGCCAGTTTGTCAAAAACCAGGTATTTCTATGAGGTATTCTTCGAAAAAAACTATGCTGCGCTGTTGATATTGACTACTGCGACCGTGATGCTATTTGCGGTGATATCTTTTCAGCCGCTGGTACAACTGTTCAGTTTTGAATATCCGGGCTATTGGCATTTTGTTCCTGCACTTGGCGGCGCTTTGTTGCTGCTGCTGGCCCTCGAAGGCTTAAAGTTTTTCAGGAACCATTAGTCATTGTTTATCAATAAATTGAAACATACAAATGGTGGTCAGCCATGAACAGGGCCAGATTGTGAAACTACACGCCTTGTGTTCAGTTTCAATTCACCGAAATTAACGATTAGGGCGAGATTGATTCCGGATACGTTGAGGTAGTTGATTGCTTGCGCAACAAATTCCTCTGAAATGCCGGCGACGCCTTTCACTTCCAGGATAATTTTACCCTGGACTACAAAATCTGCATAGAATTTATGAGGAAGGATTATGCCTTTGTAGTTGATATCGTACATTTTTTCTCTTTCGTAAATGACTCCACTTTTCTTAAATTCGAATTCAAGGGCATCTTTATAGACAATTTCTAGAAATCCGGGCCCCAGGTTTTTATGCACCTCGATGCATTTGCCGATGATTAGATAGCTTTCCTCTCTGTAAATAAGTTTTTCCATGGCTGTAAATATGTTTAGTTTATTAACCAATAATTCGGTATTTGGAGTATCTGAAATTTGTTATTTTTTACTTAAATTTAGTTGTCTGCGGAGGCTCATAATTGTCGTACCGGGAAAGGAAAGATGTTCGTGTATTCGCGGCGAGTAAAAGTTTGCCGCGAAAGCGCGAAAATTAACACAAAGGCTCGTATTTATTGCACCAAGACTGGAAACGATATTCGTGTTTTCGCGGCGAGTAAAAGTTTGCCGCGAAGGTGCGAATATTAACACAAAGGCTCATATTTATTGCACCAAGACAGGACAAGATATTCGTGTTTTCCCGGAGCGTAAAAGTTTGCCGCGAAAGCGCGAAAATTAACACGAAAGCTCGTATTTATTACACCAAGACTGGAAAAGATATTCGTGTTTTCGCGGCGAGTAAAAGTTTGCCGCGAAGGTGCGAATATTAACACAAAAGCTCCTATTTATTGCACCAAGACTGGAAAAGATGTTCGTGTATTCGCGGCGAGTAAAAGTTTGCCGCGAAGGTGCGAATATTAACACAAAGACTCGTATTCATTGCACCAAGACAGGAAAAGATATTCGTGTATTCGCGGCGAGTAAAAGTTTGCCGCGAAGTCGCGAATATTAACACAAAAGCTCATATTTATTGCACCAAGACAGGAATGATATTCGTGTATTCGCGGCGAATAAAAGTTTGCCGCGAAAGCGCGAATATTAACACAAAGGCTAGTATTTATTGCACCAAGACAGGAAAAGATATTCGTATATTCGCTGCTGAAAAACTGCCCGCGAAGGCGCGGAAGGAAACACTAAATCACGATTTCAGGATTATGATAGCGGCGTTAGAGCGTGCCGATCAATTCGGGGTAGACAACGGGGTCGATGGTTTCGGGGGTATTGCGGTCCAGACGAGAGTTGCCGGCTTTTCGGTCAACTGTATAGGCGTACATGTCCTTTTCATCATATGGGCGTATGAGGGACTGGATTTGTTCCTTGGACAAGGAGGGGTCGAGCCATTTTTGTTCGTCTTTTTTGTCAAGCAGTAGTGGCATGCGCATGCTGGTGTTGTGGATTTTTTGCATCAGAGGATTTGCGACCGTCGTAATAATACTGAACGTTTGGATTGTTTTTCCACTTTGGTTGTCGGTCCAGTTGTCGTAGATACAGCCGAGAGAAAAAATTTCCTCAGACTTACATTTGACGAGGTAGGGATATTTGATTTTATTTACTTCTCTCCACTCGTAAAATCCATCAATGCCTAGGATGCAACGTTGGCGTGGAATGCAGTTTCTGAAAGAGGGTTTTTCAAAAATAGTCTCTCCTACGGCGTTTAACGTCTTGTCCTGAATACTTTCGGCAGAGGACTCATCTCTCGTCCAGAACGGAACCAGACCCCAGCGGTGCATGAAGATTCCGTCGTGACGGACAACAGGCAACTCAGGATGTGCAAATCCGCTAACAAGATAGAATAGCGGCAGCTGGGCAGGAAGGTTGTCAGGAGCCTTTCCCGAAGGGAAAAGTTTGTTGTAGCGCTGCACGTATTTTTCTTTCGGCTTGGAAAGAAATTCAATGGTAAAACACATGGTATCGCGGATTAAAATTCATTTTGCAGCAAAAAAGCTGTAAGCAAAGATAAAAAATTATACTCGAAATGGATATAATCGAATTCAACCCTTCGGGACAAAGACGCAAAATAAAAAAGGGGTGCAATCTGCTTTCATACAGACAGCACCCTGTAAATCATGAAATCACATCTGATGACAATGCTAGCAAAAATCACGCATAAAGCATTCATTTTAAATGCTTTGCGAAATAATTGTCATTTCAGAGATGGATCCACTTGTCGGTAAATAGTAGACGGTTTCCTGATCTGACTTGGAGGATAAACATACCGGGAGGCAGATTGGAGACATCATTTTCTACCGCTCTCTGCTGTCCGGAATATTCTTTTCTGCAGACCTCTCTGCCTGTCAGGTCTGTCAGAACCAGTTCCCAGTCTGAAGGAAGGTCAGCCTCTTCATCAATTTTTACTGAAACGAAGCTAGAGGCAGGATTTGGTTAAATGCGAATTTTTCCTTCCAGCGGATGGTCTACAGTTGCGCCTGTTTTTCCTCTTTTATAGCTCAGAACAATGTTGAAAAGTTGTACGGTATCCAGCGTATTATCGTCCATCCGGGTGTAGATCTGGGTGAACATGTTCTGCCATCCATCCATGTATTTCCGATCGATAACAAGCAGGTTGGAATCCTTCAAGAATCGTTTTGTCGGCTCCTTGAAATCATAAATGAATATGGATTCGCACCTGGTGAACTGACTAGAAATCATGCAGGGATCCTGAAATGCGGACCTATCCCAGGTCATTGTCATCGGGAAGTTCCGTGCTCTGAGCATGATCCCGGGAATCACCCGACGGCTGCTGTCGCATTTTTTCATCTTGAAAATACAGGTTTTGGACTATACACACCCGGGATATCCGACTCGAACATCAAGGACATTAATGAATGGCAGGGAACTGATGTCTTTTTCCCCGAAAACCACATCCACAGAGTCCGCGCTGTTGTAGGCATTTCGGTCAAAACCAACTGTGACTGAGTCGCGGTTGCCCGCACTGTCGGCAAAGTAAAAACTGGTTCTGAACTCGGGAATTTGTTGTGCAAAAATGGAAAAATCCAATCCGAACAACATTAAAACTACTATTTTTATACTTGTTTTCATATCAAAAAGTGGTTATGGTGAGCGGAAGAACATTTTCAGTTTTTTCGATATAAAACCGAAGGTAGTATTTACCGGCCTGCAAATCTTTTAGTTGAAAATAATCGGTGTATTCACCTTTGTTTCGGAACTCATTTTTCTGCAGTTGTTTGACAATCCCGCCACTCAGCCCGGAGAGGAAATCGCAATTGAATCGGATATTGTCGTAAGGGCAGCAGATGCCTGTAGTGCCGCAGCTTATGGAAAATCTGTTATCTACCGGTTGTGGTTGGGTCGGGTTTGCAACCACGTCATCGGGATTCATGAATAGGGCGTACTGTGCAGACAGCCTAAAAACAAAGAAAAGGGTGAGCAAGAGGAAGAAAAATTCTGCGTAGAGGCGCGCAGCGGCGAAGTGGTTTTAAATTTTTCATGACAAAATGTTTGATTAAAAACTGTTTTTCGCAGTTAAAGTTAGGATATTATCTCATATCGCCAAATTTTTACAATTATATTTTTCTCGATTTCGCCATTTTACACATTAAGAACGTTTCTAAGCAATCTTCAGGGCTACGACCCTCCTAGGGAAGCATTTCTTTTGATTCGACAATCTGAACGCCTCTCAATCCCTTTTTTGCCATTTCACACATTGCTTTAGCCACCTGACAGGCTTCAATACCACGATATCTGCGTGGAATCAACGGATTAACGACTCGGGCGAGGACAATTCCTATTCTTTCTGCTGTCCGTTTTTCCGATCTGTCACCCAACAAGAGGGACGGACGGAAAATCATGAGATTAGGGAAATGAAGATCCATTAGTGCCTTTTCGATATTGCCTTTTACGCGGCTATAAAAAATTGCGGAGTTGGAATCTGCACCGATAGCAGTGATGATGGCGAATTGAGTGGCGCCATTCTTCAGAGCTATCTGAGCGAACTCGAGGGGATAGTGGTAATCCACTTTTTCAAAAGCCTCTTTCGAACCGGCTTTTTTGATGGTCGTACCGAGGCAGCAGAAACAGTCGTCTGCGACCAACTTTTCTTCCGGCAGTTGCTCAAAATCACAAACGATTTGTTCAAGGCGCGGATGCTCCATTTCAATTCGCTTCCTGACCACAATTTTCACTTTGTCGTAGTAATTCTCCTCAAGGAGCAAATCGGTGAGGCATCTGCCTGTCAGTCCTGAGGCACCTGTAATCATTGCAGTTTTCATTTCGGTAGATTTTGGTGTGAAAGTAGAATAATTAGCGGACAATTGTAAATCTAAACTTCGGGTAAATTGAATTTACGAAGCCATTGAAAATCAGTACAGCCTACAAAAAAGCGGCGATCCGTTCGGCGATTGTGTGCAGTGGTGTTGCGAGCGCATTCACGTACTGAAAATTTCCTTCACGATTGTTGTTGATGGACAGCTGAATTGGACTGGCCTCGCTCTGGATGGCATTGGCTCTAAAGCAGTTTTTTTCATGATCAAAATAAACATAAGGTGCCCCGGAGGAGCCAAAGCGAAAGTACCCTTTGATGAGGTAACGGGTGCCTTCAAAGGTGTAATTTCCTCCGAACCTATCGGGAAAAATATTGAAATGCTCTGCATAGCCCTCGATGGAGGCTCTGTTCAGTAATCTACCCACCTCGCTGCCCGGCGAACTCTGCAGACAGTAAAATTGGTCCTGGGTATCGTTCAGGATTGAAAAATCTGTATCAATAGAGGGAATTGCCTCCATGATTTCGCGAGGCGCACCCACCATTTTGTACCAGGCAATATCTTCGGCATAGAACGCCTGCTGCAATTCCAGTCCGACCAGGAAAGTGTACCTATTGAGTGAAGGTTCGTGAAAAAAAAGTCCGTCCGCAAAAAATTTCTTTAGTTCAGGTTGATTGAAGAAATGTTCGTTTCTGAACTGTATAATGAGATAGGGTCTGCAGATTTTTTTCTGCATCATGGTTATCCAGCGCGTATCGAAGCCGATTTGTCTAATCAACTGGACAACAGATTGAAAGTCTGTTGGATTGAGCTGTGAAATATTCCGCATACCTGTCTCGGCATCGAGAGGGAAGCACTGCTCGAAAAAGGCGGCTTGGGCTGCATTAAGGAAGGGGAATATTTCGGTGGCATACAGACGGTCTTCCAGGGATTTCACCAATTGTGCCTCTGTCCGAAGGTTATGCGCCACCGAGAGTATGTTGCCATTTCCTACATGGAAGGCGCTGACGTTGTTTTCAAAATGCCTGTGTCGGGGGTCGAAAATGTTCTGAATCCACATGATTCGGAACAAAGGTGATGTGGCCTCGGCAGTCAGTGCAAGTTGTTTTTGGAGCATGGAGAGCTATTGTTAAGGTGTTAAGGCGAAAGTGATTTGCCGCTCGTTTTTAATTATTAGAAATGGTTTCACAAAGATAGGATTTTGAATTTGCAGAATTTACGGCAGAGGGGAATTATTGCCAACATTTTAAAGAGCCCATGGTTTACAAAGGCTCACCCCTCTTCGTCATCATGAGAACGGAACCATTGATTGAACAATAATACCGATATTTACATTTACTAAGGTGTTTCAGCTCTACTTTAAACTAAAAAATCAGGTATGAAAATAGCCATCATTGGAAGCGGAAATGTGGGCGGGGCGCTGGCCACTCGTTGGGCTGCAAAGGGTCACCACATATTTATCGG
>CANHEE010000135.1 GCA_947459655.1 Lewinellaceae bacterium | reverse complement strand
GGATATCATCGAATACGTTATCCCACGTGTAAAAAGACAGCTCAAGCCTTCGCTGCGCAGACTGTTCAACGATAAAATGACTTACCACATCAATCCAACAGGCAAGTTTGTAATCGGCGGACCGCACGGCGATACAGGACTGACAGGTAGAAAAATCATTGTAGATACCTATGGTGGAAAAGGAGCACACGGCGGCGGCGCTTTCTCTGGTAAAGATCCTTCGAAAGTGGACCGCTCAGCAGCTTATGCCACCCGTCATATCGCTAAAAATCTTGTAGCTGCCGGTGTATGTGACCAATGTCTTGTCCAGGTTTCCTACGCCATTGGGGTGGCCAAACCTTGCGGGATTTTTGTAGACACCTACCGCACATCTCAAGTAAAGATGACAGATGGGGAAATCGCAGCAATCGTTTCAGAAATTTTTGACATGCGCCCTTATGCCATCGAGCAGCGTTTTAACCTGCGTTCTCCCATTTATGCAGAGACAGCAGCTTACGGCCACATGGGTCGCGAGAATATGGTTGTTACCAAGACTTTCAAGAGCCCAACTGGAGTAAAAACAATGGACGTTGAACTGTTTACTTGGGAACGCCTGGATTATCTTGACAAAGTCAAAAAGGCTTTCGGACTGTAATACTGAACAAGATAAATTGCTAAAGAGCCAGTTCAGTACCTAATTCACCTACGATCGAGCCTATGGCAATGCCCATACCCCCCATCCGAACAGCAACGGTTATATTTGGTGTGATTTTCTTAATTATCGGCTTTTTCACTTTACCCAGACCCATTATTCCCGACCAGCTTCGCTCAATTTCAAATTGTTGATTTGGCAGGATGACATCACTAAGAAGTGATGTCAGGGCTTCCTGAATGACAGGAGTGCTGCCAAATTCACTGGTCTGTTCCGTGCCAAAGTCAAGATGGCGTCCACCGCCTACGAGGATTCTGTCTCCTACATTTCTGAAGTAAAAATAGCCTCTGTCATAATGGAAGCAGCCCCTGACTTGAAGGTTTTTCACAGGCGCTGTAATCATTACCTGGTTTCTTGCCGGCAGTACATCCAGCTCCGGAAATAATTTTGAGGCAAATCCGTTTGTGCAGACCAAGAGTCGGGGTGTGCTGAAAGACCAGCCCATGTCCGTATTCAAACTTACTGATTTTCCGTTATCCTCTACCGATTCAATGTTGAGGCCATTAAAAAATAGAACCCCGAGCCGTTGCGCCATCGTAAGCAGAGATTTCATCATTTCTCCGGTATCAATCTGACCCTCGGCAGTATTGAGAATAATTTGATCTACCTGACGAAAACCGAAACGGGTACCTGCTTGCTGATCCAGCAGTCGGTAGGTATCAGCTTTCCCGGTGATTTCCGAGAACAATTCGTTAAAGTAAGGAATGGAATCAGCGTATTTTTCAAATTCCTTCTTATCTGCAGAACGAAAAATCTCCATACCGCCGAGCTCCTGGTATTGAATCGCCTTATCACCGAGTCGCCGACGCAACTTTTTCAATCCTCTGAAGCGTAGTTCCGCTACGGCCAGCACCTCGCTTTCTGAACTATGCTCCAAATCATCCGATAGTTCTGATATACTTCCAAAACAGGCGAATCCTGCGTTTCGGGTGCTCGCGCCGTAAGGCAAAAAACTTCGTTCCACGACCGCAACATTCAAGTTGGGATGCTTCTCTTTGAGAGATATCGCGGCACTCAGTCCGACAATCCCACTGCCTAGAACGACAATATCAAGACTTTTGAAAAATGACTCGTACTCCCAGTGACTAAGCAACATGTTGGTTTTGATGTTTTAGAAATGTTTGTAGCAGAGAGACTATTTATTTTTTTGAAAAACAGCAACCATGCTGATACCCTGGTAAAAACGACCAAAGTATCTTCCGAACAAGGTGAAAACAAGACCTGGTAGCAACTGCACAAGTTTAGCAAGTAAGTTGAGTCGTCGGTATTTCAGTACGGCTATCCACTGCTGTCTTATTGCAGTTAGTGGCTCGTAACCGATTATTTCCAGTCGCATCGGGTAGAATTTTTCAAGTTGATGAAAAACTTCTCTGTTCCAAAGGCCGGCATGGTGTGGTGGTAAATTCAGGGTGTGGAATTTATCCTGTCTGAGCAGCCATGGGTCGCTGTTGGGCACGCCGATGATGAGCAGTCCACCGGGTTTCAGCGTAATGAGCGCAGCATCAAGAAACTGCTTAACCTCGCAGACGTGCTCAAGGACCTGAAAAAAGCACACGGCATCGTATTTTTCAGGATTGCCGGCCGCGTGGGTCTCGATCATCTCCTTGCGGACTTCCAGACCTTCCTTTCGGGCCTTTTCAATGGCCTTGTCGTTGAATTCTAGTCCGATGCACGAGGCCACACTGTTTTTAATTTTTGTAAGAAAAGCTCCCTTGCCACAACCGATATCAAGCACGTGCATTTCCTTCTGCAAAAAACCTGTAGCAAACTGGTTTTCCCATTTCCAGTCCCGATAGTAATTATCGTATCCATTCTGTAAATCTTCGTAAAAACGACCATCACCTGCTATCGAAAATGGGGCAAAAAAGCGGTATCCTGTATCGGGACATTCCATAACATCCACTGATGGAAGGTTCTCAAAAAAACGACTTACATCGGTGTTGAGGTTTTTTCTGTAAAGTTCGATAATTTGTCGGCTGTCCAGTTTTTCAAGGAGTATGGCGGTTGATATACCGGTAACAGGGCTGAGCATATGGGGATAGAATTAGGGTATTAGAGCGTTGGGGAAACTTATTTTCCCGCCAAAAGTACATTTTTTGTCATTAACAGCGACGAAACTGACAAGCAGTTTATTTATTACCACGTATGCGTGCTATTCCATTCGCCACCCAGAAGCGCCTGTTGCTGCTCCAGCCATGCCTGATGTGCGAGGGCCTCATCTCTGATGCGGCGCTCCTCTTTTGTCATTTCAAATGTGTCGCGCGGAAGAAAATAGGGGCGTTCGTCGTACGGAATATGTGTCCATTTTTGCACCTTTATTTCATCGGCTTCCAGTTCGCTCTTGAAGTAGTAGGCGATAAAGATACCAACGAGCCCGCCCATCAGGTGGCTCTCCCAGGAGACTCCCGGTTGCTGAGGCAAAATGCCTTCAAATTGTCCGCCGTACAGGGCAAGTATGGTCAGTGCAAGGAAAATGGCCTTCGGGCTTCTTCTGAAGATTCCAGACCAAAATAGAAAAGAAATCATGGCGTAAACCACTCCGCTTGCTCCGATGTGAAACACGCCCGTCCGTGCAAAAAGCCACACCATGAATCCCGTTAGGAAATACATCATCGTAAATGCGCGCACAGCTACGCCGGGATAAAAAAGCATCATCAGAGCACCTGTGATCAGAAGCGGGAGACTGTTGGAAGCAAGGTGCAACCAGTCGGCATGTATCAGTGGACCGAACACTATCCCTTTTAGTCCATCTGTTTCACGGGAAAATATTCCGAAACGTGTCCATTCCTGTCCGACAATTGTTTTTGCCAGGTGGATTATCCAGAGCACTACCACAAAATACGCAGGCCACTTGATGCGGCTGATGACCTCTTTCAGATCTTTACTCATGATGTTGGGGGATAGTGTTTAACCTTTCAGACTGTATTAGAAGTGACAAAAACCAGTCCGTTTTGGTTCGGAGTCCTATGGTTTTTTATCCTTGGAATCACTGATTTTGTCGATGACATACAAGGGGCGGTTGCGGGCTGCATCCAATGTGCGCCAAACATACTCGCCGATAATACCCAAAGCGATCATTTGAAATGCCGAAACGAACAGAAACACTATCATCATCGCAGACCATCCTGCAACCTGAATTTGTCCGGTTAGTTTTTCAAAAATAATAACAAGCGCATACAACAACGCACCCAATCCGAGGAAGATTCCTGCTCCGGAAATTAGTCTCACAGGCAAAAAGGAGAAGGCGATAAAGGAGTCGATGAATAATTTTATTTTTTTAGCGAGTGTCCACCTCGACTTTCCAATTTCGCGTTTGCGTCGGGTGTAGGGTATGCTAACATATTCATATCCCATCCAAAGCATGAGGTAGAGCGTATTGGTATTCTTTTCTTTCATCTGTACGATGCGCTCCCTGATTTCCCTGTCAAACAGCACAAAATCGAATCCTCCATCCGGCAGATTTTTAATTGCATAGCGTTGAATCATGCGGTGATACGTGTTGGAAAACAATTTTTGCAGAAAAGATTCCTTTCGGTCGGTACGGTTGGCCATGACCAGTTTAATGCCCTTTTGCCAGTGACCGAACATTTTTTCGATAAGTTCAGGTGGATCCTGCAAATCGGCACTGATCATTACGGTACAGTCTCCGGTCGCGTGTTCCATAGCCGCAACCATCGCAAAATAGGACCCTACATTTCCTGCAAGTTTAATCGCCTTCACGCAATCGGGATACGAATCCTGAAATGCGAGCATTGCCTCCCAGGTCCCGTCTTTGGAGCCATCATCTACGAGGACATATTCGAATGCTGTACCTGCCGGAAAAAGCCGCTCGTTCTCGATTAGGGCTGCTCCTGTGACCGGAATGTTCTGCTCGTTGTAGTAGCAGGGGATGACGTATGATAGTTTGGACATCGTTTTCGAAATTGTTGGATGATGCTGAATTAATAGTTCAGTTTTCCATCTGCAACCCTATATTCCTTTCCTGATTCAGATTGCCATTTCGCTTTGTCAATTTGCCTCAGAGGGATTCCGTTTTCGTCTACCCAGCCATGCTGTCTGGCCGGATTTCCATATACCAGTGCGTGATCTGGTACATCGCGGGTCACCACTGAGCCTGCACCCACCAGCGCGTAACTGCCAATTGTCACCGAACCCAGTATGGTTGCATTGGCTCCAATTGAAGCATTGTTTTTCAGACAGGCGCCTCTGAACTGTTCGGGTCTTTGACGAGATCGAGGAAAATGATCGTTTGTAAAAGTTACATTCGGACCGATGAAGACATGGTCCTCCACACGAATGCCATCCCAGATGTAAACCCCACTTTTTACCGTCACATAATCACCGATGACCACATCGTTTTCAATGAAAGTATGGCAGTTGATGTTGCAATGTCTGCCGATGTTGGCTCCGGGAAGCACAATGGCAAATTGCCAGATCTGCGTGCCCTCGCCGATGGATTTGCACTGCACATCGGCCAACGGGTGGATATTTGTGTTATCTGCCATTTTTGAATTCTTCAAAATCGCGAATGTAATCCTCCGGAATGTATGGGGTGGATGCAAAAACCAGCTGCACTGCGCTGTGGGAATACACCATGGTATGCCAAGCGGTTGGTGGAATATAGACGCCCTGATGCGGATGATCCAAAACAAAGGTCAGCACCTCACCCTCTCTTGATTCTGTGTTCACGATTATTCTGCCGGAAACAGCAATCAGTACCTGTTCGGTTGCGTGATGGGCATGCCTGCCCCGCACTACGCTCTCAGGGGTGTAATAGGTCCAGAATGTCCTTTTCACTACAAAGGGAAGGTTTTTGTCAAACTCGGCAATCGAGATGTAACCCTGTGAAGGATCTCCAACCTTTGGGAATTCTATGAGGTGTGGTTTTGGAAACATTTATTTTAAATTATGGCCATAACTAGCCTTTCTGAGCTTCTTTTCGTTTGAAAATCAGCATATATTTTTCGCCCTTTGGCTTGTAGGTCATTGCCGCCTGATCCCACACGTAAACCGGCCGCGCTCCCGGCACAATATCCGCAATGCCCATAATTTCATAATTTTCAACCATATAGGAGTACCCCCATTTGAATAGGTCCTGATCGGAGTCGCGTGGGAATGACCAGGAGAAGGGATGATTCACAAGCACAATAAATGCCGGTTTGGCATCTTCAACCTCTTTTTTTACTTCAGCCCTCCATCTTCCTGCATTTTCGTCCATACCGCTGGTGAAACCAATGAAAGAGTGTCGCGTCGGGGTATGCATCTGTGCATAGAAATTGATCTGTGGTTCTGAACCTAATACTAGCAGCTGGTCTCCCGACTTTGCAACACTTTTAATTTTATCTGCAACGGGTTTTGATTCTACAAAAGGATTGTCGCCATATACCGTGCGCAGAATTTCAAACTGATTTGGCGTAAAATAATATGAACTTTGCTTGTTGACATTGATGACGCAGTAAAACAAAAACACCCCGAAGACAATGCTGCCACCCATTTTGAAATGCAGTTTGCTTTCTGAAATTTCACCTGCCGAGTATACCATGGCAGCAATCAGCAATGCCACTGCAGGCATCATCTGTATGAAATAGTGACCGTAAAATCGCATTCCCGGCGCAGTACTCAGAAAAGCGAGAACTATCAGTAGGGAAACGCCGGCTTTTTTGTAGGCATCAAGATTGGTAAACCATAGAAGCAACAGTCCCGCTCCACCAAAGTACCATAGTCCGATATGGTCTCGGCTCACGGCATCAATTGCGCCATTAAGTTGTTTCATGCCAACATCAATGGGAAGCGCGGAGATGTAAATTTTTGGGTATTCAAAAACCCAGAACATCATATCATTCCAGCCTCCCTGTACGGCTACTAGTCCCACAAAAAGAGATACTGAAACAATGAATCCTGCCGCCATCAGCAAGCCATTTACAATAAGTGGCCTGATGTTCAGTGGTTTGAGGTAGTTGAAAACCACAAATAGGCCAGCGCCCAGCGCAAAAAACAGCCCCGATTGTTTGATCAGGAATGACATTCCCAGGAAAAATCCTGCTATCAGGTAATCATGCCATATGTCAGTTTTGATGCCACGCAGGGTGAAATAAATCCCGGCAAGCGCCCAAAAAACAACAAGATGCTCTGCCTGCGCCGCAAATCCCGATGCAAATTTGGTTAGGGACAGAATAGAAAAGGCAATCGCAGCAACAGCCGCTGCCCGCATGTCAAACAGAAGTCTTCCAACCAGAAAAATCAACGCCGTAGATACCAGAGTGAGAAACATAAAACCGATGTGGACACCCTCGAGCGTCTTCCCAAATATTCCTACAATTGCAGCGTAGCAGTAGAAAATACCCGGAAGTTTCATCTCGTAGAAGTAGGTGTAGGGCTTCTTGCCCTCAAGCAGCAGCTGTCCCATGTAGCTGTAAGACCCCTCGTC
>CANHEE010000134.1 GCA_947459655.1 Lewinellaceae bacterium | reverse complement strand
TTTGAATATTGATTAATCTGATAAGGGTTTTAGTTTAAAAGAAGAATCTTGGATTGGTCAGATCTCCCTTGTTTTGTGGTGGTACAGAAAAGTCATACCTCAAAAGTGCTTCAATACTGCCTTTGTTGTAGGAACTCAACATTGAAACATTGTAGTCATAAGCAAGTCCAAGGCCCAGCTTCGGAGCCAGTTGAAAAAACAATAGTCCATCGAATGAGTCTGCCATCGTACTACGGCCAAAGCGGTAGCTAATTCCCGCTGTTACTTTTCTCCTAAAAAGAAAACTGGCATTGACATCTGCGCTAAAAGGGGCATTTTTTACAAATTTCATCATCATTGATGGTTTGAAGTCGATGTTGTCAGAAAGGGAGAATATTCCACCGGCCGTTGCATAGTAGTGCTCCTGATTTTCTGAGCGAATCGCGGTCTTGCCAATCTGGATTTTGTTACGATAAAGATTGGGTACTGAAAATCCAACATAAAAATCCTTGTAGGTGAAGTAAATCCCTGTACCCACATTTCCACTGATATTGGTCTGCTCGGTTGCAGTTGTCACAAATGGGTCATTGATGTCTCTGATGTAAAAGTTAGGGTCTGAAAAGTTGAATTTGTACTGTCTGAAGGTCCCTGCGATTCCCACTTTTAGATTGATATCGTCTGTTCGGATGATGCTGTAAGAGTAACACATATTGCCAACATAATTGTCGTTGATGCCTACAGCGAAACGATGTATATTCAAGCCAAAGCCTATTCGTTTTTTTAACATCGGCTGGTCATAGCTGACCATATAAGAAGTTGGGGCTCCGTCGAACCCAAGCCACTGTCGACGATAGAGGGCACTTACCGAAGCCACTTCACGGGCACCTGCGAATGCAGGATTGTACGCCAGTTTATTGTACATGAACTGCGTATACTGGTGTTCTTGTTGTGCTGCTGTCCGATTTAGTAAGAATAGGCAGCTAATTGCACTTATATATAGTATTTTTTTCATATTCAAAATATTTATGCATTAACAATTTTGCTATTATCTAAAAATAGAGATAAATCCTTTCTGGGACTCCTGACTCTTATCCAGTTGGAAAACAAAGAAATAAGTTCCATCTGGGAGTGGTTTATTCTTCCAGGTGCCATTCCAGTCGTTTCTGTAATCAGTCGAGCTGTAAACCAGTTCACCCCACTGTGAGTATATATACAAGTTGGCGCCCCTGTTTGTGCCAATGCAATCAATAAACAGCACATCATTGAATCCATCGTTGTTCGGTGTTAATAAATTAGGTACCCGGCATGCAACAGCAGCGGGCTTTACAATTTCAATGCGAAGCACTTTATTGCTCAGACATGCATCGGGGCAGTCTGTATAGCAGATGCTGTAAGGAACGTCTACAAAGCCGGTCACTGGACCGGCGGTAAACTGGTATTCTCCGTTTTCATTGCCCGAGAATAATCCCAGCGGAATACTCGGTTGTTGCCATGTTACTTTATATCCAAGTCCTTTGATCAGCAGATCGTTGTCCGTAATGTTTCCACTTTTGGCAGCACCTGCATTTATATTAATACTGTCTGCCTTGACTACCGGAGGACTCAGTACAACAAAACGAACACTATCGGTGGCTGATGTACAACTGCCTTTTTGATAGTACACATAGTATTTGCCAGAATTTGTTGCATTCACATTTTTTATCACTGTAGTGGATTGGTTTGAGCTGAAATTGTTTGCTGAAAACCAAACCGCATTGATGCCCGCCAGAGAATCTACTTTCAATGTGACAGCGTCACCGGCACACAACAGCGAGTCGCTCACTGTAGGATTTGGTTTGGGAGCAAATGCGTTAACTGTAATTTTAAAAGAACAAGTCGCTGAATTGCCCGATTGGTCTGTAGCCCTTGCCGTCACAATTTGCTGCCCAATTGCATATTTCGTCGGTATTCCGGGTTGTATACTGTATTGCAGCAATGGTGCGGTAATGTCACAATTGTCAGATGCAGCGAACGCCGAATTACGGAATGCCATACTGATGCTGTCGCATTTCAGTGAAGGGATTATCCCGCTGTTAAGGATGTTATCAGGGTCGCTGATGACATTGCCATCTGCACTTACTTCAACATCTCGGGGGCACTTGCTAAAGGCAGGTGCAGTGTTGTCTTTTACCACCACAAAAATTGTTTTCGAGCGGCTGTTCCCAAATGCATCTGTTGCGGTATAGGTTACGTTTTTCGTGCCTACAGGGAAGAATGATCCCGATTGCCAAACCGGATCCGGTTTGAGGGTAAACTTACCTGTGTCGCACGGCGATTCTATTACAATAGGCGTATCCCAGCTTACTTTAGCGGAGCAACTACTCGTAACAACGATTACACTGTCTTTTGCAAAAGTAATAAGTGGTGGATTTTTGTCCTCGACTTTTACCACGAAGGAACAGGTAGCTGTATTGCCGTTGATGTCTTTCGCAGTGTAAATTACTGTGGTGTTGCCCACAGGAAATCCGTATCCTGATGGATAATTGTATGATTCGCTTTCTTTGCCGCCACAGATGGAATAAGTGACTACAGGATTATCGTAGGCAAGTGAGGTGGTACAACCCGTTGCAAGTAGGGTGGTGTCTTTTCTTCCGCAATTAGGTGGTAATATCGGCAATACGTTTCCGGTTACGACTATGTTGAAAAAGCAGGTATCGGAGTTGCCGGAAAGGTCTGTGGCGGAAACAGCCAGTTTGGTGGTGCCTGCGCTAAATACCAAGTTTGAAGGCAGACCCTTTTTCCAACCGTTGTTTTCGAATCGCAGCGTGTCATTAATCAAAATATTATCGCAGTTGTCTGAAAACGATGGGAAACTCAGCTGGTTGATGTTGAGTTGTACGTCACAGGACCCGCTTGCAGCGGTGAAACTCTGTGGTGCAGGGCAAAAGATTTTTCTTGGTGATTTCCTGTCCTTTACCTCAAGATTGAAGGAGCAGCTTGTGCTGTTCCCGCTACTATCACGAACAGTGTAAACGATGTTGTATATACCTTTCGGGTAAATGCCAGATGGAAGCGTCCCCGTGGAATCTCTCAAGGTTATTTTGTGATTATCGCTGGCAATGATTTTGTTCAGGACACTATATCTTCCTTCACAATCATCATTTATGGTATTTATCACCACATTGCCTCCCGGACAATTGGCAAATTTAGGAGACTGATTGTCTGTTACGGTTACTTTAAAACTACAGGTTGAAGTGTTGTCGCTTTTATCTGTTGCCGTATAGATAACCGTGGTTGTGCCTATCGGAAAAGCTGAAAATCCATTCTGATGGGTCGCTGTAACCTTGACATTGCTGTCGCAATTATCGGTCACAGTGGGCTCTTCCCAAGCTGCAATGGCTGTGCTTTTGTCAGTTTCTGCCTGTAAGGTGAGATCTTCTGAAGGGCAATTCAAAACTGGTGCTGTTTTGTCCTTTAGGAAAACGTGGAATGAACAGCTGCTGCTGTTTTGAGAGCCGTCAAATGCTCTGTAGGTTATTAATGTTGTGTCTCTACTGAATAACGTCTGACTTGTACTCGATTCAAATCTGAGGTTGCCAGAGCAATTGTCTGTGAGAAGGATAGGTGCAGGCAAAGAAGGTATGCTTGCAGTACAGCTGTTGGATTCAGTGGTTAGTGTTATGTCTCCGGGACAGGTAATCCGAGGTTTAATCGTATCAGCAACAGTGACTCCAAAGAAGCAAGTCGCCTCTGGATCTCCAGCTTTGAAAAGCAATTCTGTGCGTCCTACCGGATAACTGTTTCCCGCTGGCACACCGCTGACTATTGCAGTCTGTGTTCCAATCATACAATTATCGGTATACAATATTTCTGGGGTTACCAATGAGGTAGCACATGAATTGCTCTCTAGGTAAATTAAAGTATCTTTTACGGAATTGGGACAATTTAAAAACTGTGGATACTCGGTATCGATGACAAGTACAATCACTGTGTCGATGGCATTGTTTCCCGCATTGTCTCTTGCTGTAAATGATACTTTTGTTCTTCCGAGATTGAAAAAGGAGCCACTGGGAATATCTGAACTGACAGCCACACTTCCATCACAATTGTCAACTGCTGATGGGGGTGTCCAAGATACAGTTGCGCCGCATTTTCCGGGCTCAGTATTCACCAGCCTGACCGGAGGCGTGGGCGTGACCTGGCTGAGGTCAATTCTAGGTGGTGTAACATCAACTACATTGATGTTGCGCTCACACGTCACTTCATTGTTGCTGTTGTCACGAACCGTGATGATGTACCTGCTTGTACCTACCGGGATAATATCTCCGGGTTTAAAATTAGTGAAAATGGTGTATGTACAATTTTCTACCACCAGCGGCATAGGTAATCCTGCGGGCATTGCTGTGCCACATACAAGAGGGGTTGATGTGGTCGTGAGCAACAAATCAGTTGAGGTACAGCTTGTAATACGGGGGGCTATGGTGTCCAGAACTGTAACTTCAAACTGACATCTGCTGCTGTTGCCGAAGTCATCTGTAAAGACATAGAAAAAAGTTGTGGGCTTGAAGTTTGAAAAGATATTTGCGGTCGAACTAATAGGGGCATTGCTCGCAGTTAATGTCGCTTTTGAGCACAAATCCGCTGCATATGGGGTAGGCCAGCTGACTTCAGCGCTGCACTTGTCCTGACGCACAACCTGATTTCCGGGGCAGTCAGTTATGATTGGCCCTTGGGTATCCAGCATTCGCACAAGCCCACCGAAACCAATTCCGTAAATTGGGTTATTGTTGCTCCCGGCTTCAATATTACTCAATGCAGTTCCTACTTTGTATACATTGCCAAGCTGATTAACGACTATTTTGAAGGTAACCTTGGCTACAACCCAATTGTCGGGAACACTTACACCCTGAGCCGAACTGAAGTTTAGGCTTAGTGAAGAGGAATCCTGAATAGGAAAGACATTAACGCCTGATTCCCAAGGGGAGATATATGAAACGGAAAGCAATTCAAGGCTGTCAGGGTTCCAGTTCAGTAAGGTATTCATTTTTCGGATATCTTTGAAGTCTTTGGCTACTAGGTCCAACGTGACTTCATTTGCCTGGCAATCCACTATTTTATTGGAAATATACATCTGTGGCTGAAGGACTGTCACCTTAAATCCGCACGAAGTCGTGTTTTGGGCGTAATCCTGTACGTTGACACTGACATTTGTGACGCCAACATTGAAAAATTTACCGTTGATGTTAAAAGTGTTGTTCAAAACCGTTGCGCCGCTCAGTGTGTAATTGATTGGCTGTAAACTGCAGTTGTCACTTGCAAACGCTTGTATGTCAAACATTTGAACTGAATTCGACAATTGTGTATTCGTGTATACGACGGTATCCTTCGGACATGTCAACACAGGAGTTTCCGTATCTATGATTAAAATCGGCACTGATACCACATTTGAGGGCACAACAAATCCATTGCTGGGTACCGTTGTTACCTCGACATTGCTGTAGTCAAAAGTTGTATTGAATGCATTGCCGATTTTTCTGAATGTAAGACTAAAAAGCAGTGCATTGTCCGGGAGTGAGACTCCGAGAACATCAGTAAAAGACACTTTGATCAAACCCTGTCCGGCAAGAACTTCGCTAACGAAGCCTACATCCTTTATCGCTGGATTTAGTAAGTTCTTGGATTTGAATTGTAGAACGTCTTTATCAAAAAGCAAATCAAAATCCAGCGCGGTGATGTCGTTAAAATTTGCTACCCTTGTCTCTACGGTCAGTGTACTGTCGGTGCAGAATACTCGTGGAGCATTATTGTACAGCGTGACATCATTTTTTGAAGAAACAATGACCTGAAACTGACAACGGGCACTGTTACCAGTGTTGTCTTTTACGGTGTAAAGCACATTTGTCGTTCCTGAATTGAACGAAAGTCCAGTGGCATCCTGACCGATGCCTGATCCGGAGGTGGCACCGCTCAACTCATAGCTTAGTACGGCTGTTCCACAAAGTGAATCTTTGTATGCGGGGCTTAGTCCACTCACATTTACTGAGGTTGTGTTTAGAGGTGCTGTAGCATATTTACTGGATGGACAAGTAATTGTTGGGGCGAAAAAGTCCTCAACGTCGAAGCGTGCATTGGTGATCTTTACAGGTAGCGCAGTACTTATTCCTCCGTTATTTGAAGCCTCCACCTTGATGGCCGTCGGCAAATTTGAAAATTCAATCAGTCCTCCTGTTCCGCCACTTCCACTGATCGGTTCAAAATTGAAATTGAGGAAGTCCCCATCAGGTGCGCTGATGGGTGCATTAGGCCTAGACCATGAAAATGTTTGTCCGCCGGAAACATCGCTTGACATAGCCTGATTTGCTATAACCTGTGCATTTGCATTTGCTCCATTGAAGCTAATCAACCGCAGTTTGCTTTGGTCGTAGGTCATGGTAAAATTCAACGTTGCTATGCTGTTGAAATTTTTTACCTGCATTTTGATTGCCTTTGTTTGACCACAGTTGATTTTGGTGTCAACAAAGGACAAGTGTACAGTGTCAGTCTGTGCGGAGATGCGGACTGCCAGAACAAAGAGCAGTGCTGACAAAATGAGTTTGTAAAGGTGTCGATTCATAAAAAATTGAGTTGCAATTTTTATCTAAAATTTATAGTGATTTATTGATTGAAAATGGAAATGGCCCGGCAAACTTAGAGAAAGCCAATACGGGCGCATACTTGGTTAGTAGCCCAATCAGATCAGAATGTTTTGAAAAACAGTAATGTGAATTTTTCCGGACCCGGAAAAAAGATAAGAGACTGATTGCAGAATTACGATCAGAAAGATTGCAAAACATATCGGATTGGGATGAGAAAAACGCAAATCACCTTAGGTTTGCCAATAGCTATTAAACCAATTGTCTATGCGTTCTTTACTCGTTTTCAGAAAACACAGTTGTTTTCTGCGTTTTCATGTCGGTTTTTTCTGAAAACCGGAACATCGTCCGGATTAATGCAGTAAATATACAACATGTACAGAGAACAAGGTATGAAAAGGGGTATTTTTTTACAAAATGTGCCGTTTGTATTCTTGTGAAGATGTTTTCTTCCTCAGACGTCATCTGAAAATTGACATAGGATTTTTTGCGCCAATCAAAGGATAATGTGGTCATTGAAGTGGTGAAAAACGGCTGTGGGTTTTATGATAGTCGCTCATGTGTCTTGCGCAGTTT
>CANHEE010000133.1 GCA_947459655.1 Lewinellaceae bacterium | reverse complement strand
GCATTTTTTGAAAAAAATCTATCGGTGTAAATATATATAGAAATAAACAAATGTGTAAATAATTGATAATAAGTATTAAAGGTATTTATTTGTAAAAATATATGTAATTTATTTTTTTCAATAAGTTGAGGCTCGTCCTGCCTAAGACATGAAAATTGTACTTAAAATCCTGTTCGTGAACTGAATTTTAATGAATTGTCTCTGCAAAAATCTGGCTTTCAGATCCTTGAAAAAAACTACAGCATACCCTCGTCGGCAAAGCTGAAGTAGCTGTCTTCCGCAATAATCAGGTGGTCAAGAATGGTCATGTCCAGCAGTCGGGCAGCCGACCGCAATTGTTCGGTCAGGTTGATGTCCTGAGTGCTAGGTTTTAGGTTGCCTGAAGGATGGTTGTGTGCTAGTATAATCCCTGAAGCCTGAACCTCAAGTGCTCTTTTGAAAATCAACTTTGGGTCAACAACAGTTCCTGCAACACCTCCTTTACTGAGCTGCGCTTTTTGCGTCACTTTGTTGGCCCTATTAAGCAGCAGATACCAGAATTCTTCGTGCTGAATATCAATCAGGTGGGGCGCAAATATTCTGTGGGCATCTCGACTGCTACTGATCTGAATCAATTCCGCAGTTGTATTGTACTTTCTTCGGATCCCAATTTCCATCGCAGCGGCAATACTTACGGCCTTTGCGACACCGATACCCTTAAACTGAGTAATGAGTGCGGTTACCGAGGCATTATTTAGTTTTTCAAAATCGCCGTCAAAGTGGGAGAGGACCCTCCTGGAGAGCTCCAGTGCATTTTCGTTGTGATTGCCAGAGCCAAGTATAATGGCTAGCAATTCTACATCAGAGAGTGATTTGCGTCCACGGGACAACATTTTTTCTCTGGGACGATCTTCAGTCGCCCAGCAGGTAAGTGGTTTTTTTTTCATGGCTGTTGGTGATTTAACGGATGCTTTCTCTGTGGCCCTGCTTTTTGTCAAAATGCGGACAATTGCATTTGTTGGTGGTACAGGAACTGGCCAGTAGCAGAACAGAAACCGAAATTGTGAACAATATTTTTTTCATTTTTTGTGTGCTTGTGAACATGATACTGCGAAATTAAACCGATTTATTTAACCGGATGGTAAATGTGGTGCCCTCATTGGGTACAGATCTGGATACGTATATTTTCCCTTTGTGGTAATCTTCAATTATTCGTTTGGCAAGAGAAAGTCCTAGTCCCCAACCTCTTTTTTTGGTGGTGTAGCCCGGTTCGAATACTGCTTTGTGTTTGCTTGCCGGTATGCCTTTACCAGTATCACTCAGTTCGATAAATACATGTCGCCTATCTTCAGAAATCGTGGCTTTTATTTTACCTTTTCCGTCCATGGCATCAAGCGCATTACGGAGCAAATTCTCAATGACCCAGTCAAAAAGTGGTGAATTGATCAACACGCTTGAAATGCTGCTTTCAGGAGCTGGAAAATCAAATACGATTTGCCGGGAAGATCGCTTTTGCATGTACGAGCGGCACTTATCCAATTCCACAGCAAGATTTACAGCTTGCAGCGCGGGAGCAGAACCTATTTTGGAGAAACGCTCGGTAATAAGCTCTAAGCGGCTCACATCTTTTTCAAGTTCCTGTAGTACGGCCTGGGTCTCGGTGTCTTTTTCATGGCTCACTTTCAGGTGGTCTATCCATCCGATAATGGCAGTTATAGGGGTTCCAAGTTGATGAGCCGTTTCTTTGGCCATTCCTACCCACACCTGATTTTGCTCTGAACGACGGGCACTGCTTAATCCCAGATAGCCAAAGAGTATAAAAGTTGCAATCAGAATAAACTGCACCAATGGGAAATAACGCAGTAAGACCAGTATTTTTGAGTGCTTGTAATATATTTTGTAGGTCTCAATCTGAATGGGAGCAATGCCCTGGCTTTTAATGGATTGCAACTCCCGTTTTAGCTCAACTGAGGTCAGAAATACTGCTGAAGTGTCTTTTTCCGGACCAAAATTGCGCACGGCATCTATGCCGCCTCCGTTATTGACCAAAATAATCGGTATGCTTGTATTCGCTTCTATTATGGCCAGGTTGAGGGTGTAGTCGGCGCTCAGATCAGCCGTCGCGTCGTTCAGATTATGGTAGGCATCAGCCCAGATTTTTACTTTTTTATTCTCTTCTTCTTCCAGTTGCTTTACCAAGTAGTTGGTATACAACATCGAGATCACCACTATCACTATTCCGAGAATGCCGAGGTAAAATTTCCACAATGTCTTCTTTTTGTATACTTCAGCCACTTTCTTTAATTTAGCATCCAGAGACAAAGGGCTTTGTACGGAATATTCCTAATTTTGTCATTCCGAGCCCTACAGCTGCAAACTTAGTACAAATACCGCTTTTGACCATGTAATTTGCACAATATGATAAAACGACTTCATCAGGATAATTATTATGAGTTGGTCTATGGTCTTACCCGTATGATTCCCAAAGGCAGGGTTTGTACCTACGGTGCCATCTCTGATTTCCTTGCACTTGGAAGCCCGAGAATGGTGGGGTGGGCACTTAATCAGTCACATGCATACCCCGATATTCCTGCACACAGGGTCGTAAACAGAAAAGGCGAACTGTCAGGCAGAAACCATTGGAATCCCCCATCACGGATGGCAGAATTGCTCATGAGTGAAGGAGTGGAAATTGAAAACGACTGCGTTAAAAATTTCAGTTCCCTCTTTTGGGGTCCTCAGGAAATATCCGAATAGACTTGCACTACAATTTTTAAATACCGGTGCCCGTACTTACGCAGATTAAGGTATTTTAAATCAAATGTTAAAATTATGCCAAAACTCACAGTTTGGCAGCGTAGGAAAATGTACTTTATAAATTTGCGTCAAATATGGCCATGATGAAACAAACACAGCTCGCGCTAAAAAAGTACTTTGGATACGATACATTTCGTCCCATGCAGGAGGACATTATTCAGCGGGTACTCGATAAAAAAGATTCCTTAGTACTGATGCCCACGGGGGGAGGGAAGTCCATCTGTTATCAGATTCCTGCCCTAGTCATGGAAGGTACTTGCATCGTGGTCTCTCCACTTATTTCACTCATGCAAGACCAGGTTCAGGGACTACGGGCAAACGGGATTGAAGCCGCTTTTTTGAACTCTTCGCAGTCCAGAAGCGATGCCGCCAAGGTTGAGAATGATTTTATTGCCGGCACACTGAAATTACTTTATGTGTCACCGGAAAAACTTGTCGCACAGGATTTTGTGACCCTCATGAAAGCAGGGAGAGTATCGATCTTTGCCATTGATGAGGCGCATTGCATTTCCTCCTGGGGGCACGATTTCAGACCCGAATACACTCAACTAAAATTTCTGAAACAACAGTTTCCCGGTGTTCCCCTTATTGCCCTTACTGCAACAGCTGATAAAATAACCAGGAGAGACATTATTGAGCAGATTCAGTTGCAGGATCCTACCGTTTTTATTGCCTCCTTTGATAGGCCCAACCTCAGTCTGCGGGTTGCTCCCGGTCAGAAGAGAAAGGAGCAGATTTTGCAATTTGTTAAAAGTCGTCCCGGAGAGTCAGGTATCATTTACTGTCTCAGTCGCAAAAGCACAGAGGATCTGGCTGAAAAACTCTGCAGTAACGGCATCCCTGCAAAATACTACCATGCGATGATGAGCCCGGCCGACCGCTTGCGTGTGCAACAGGAATTCATCAATGATACGACTCCCGTCATCTGCGCCACTATTGCTTTTGGTATGGGTATCGACAAACCCAATGTTAGGTGGGTTATCCACTACAATTTACCCCGAAACATCGAAAGTTACTACCAGGAAATTGGTCGCGCGGGCAGAGATGGACTTCCATCCGAGACCCTGTTGTTCTACAGCTTCTCAGATGCCATCACTTACAGGGAAATGTTGCAAAAATCTGCACTTGAAAACGAACGAGCCAATGCCGAAAACCTTGATCTACAACTGGCCAAACTGGATAGGATGGTTCAGTTTGCTGATGCGTTGATTTGCCGAAGAAAAATGTTGCTCAATTACTTCGCCGAACATCTTGACAAGGACTGCGGCAACTGCGATGTGTGTCAAAACCCACCACAGCACTTTGACGGAAGGGTGGTGGCTCAAAAAGCCTTGTCCGCAATAGCAAGAATGAATCAGAACGTCGCCATGGGTATTCTGATAGATGTCCTCAGGGGTTCGCATCGACATGAAATAATAGAGAAGGGCTTTGACAAAATAAAAACATTCGGTGCCGGAAGGGAATATAGTTATGTAGAATGGCAGTTTTATCTGGCGCAGATGCTCAACCTCGGTCTGCTGGAGATTGCATATGATCAAAAACATGCACTCAAACTGACTGAGGAAAGCAATAAAGTGCTGTTTGGTGATAAAAATGTCCATCTCGTCCGAATGAACATTCAAAAAGACATTGTTGAGAAACGCAGGGAGGAATCGAAGCCAAAATCCCGTACGCTATCCATACAGGAGGAATTGTTTGAGAGACTTCGTGCGCTCAGAAAAAAAATTGCAAGAGAACGCGGGATTCCGCCCTATTTGGTTCTCGGAGACGTAACGCTTGAGGAACTGGCCAGGAAAAAACCGCTACTGGATGCCGATCTACAGAACATCACTGGAATGGGTGAGCGGAAAATTCAAATTTACGGCGACTTGTTTTTAGAGGAAATCACTAATTTTGTCAGAGAAAAGAACGAAGGCGATGGTTTTGTTAAAGGTGCGACGTACATTGCGACTTATGATCTCTTCAAAAAAGGGTTGAGTGTGGCCGAGATTGCTCAACTCAGGGGATTGAATGAGGTTACTATTTTCTCTCACCTCGCTTACCTGTACGAGAAAGGAGAAGTCATCGAGCTGCAAAAGTACATCAATGCAAAAGAAATTGCCAAAGTCCGTTCTGTTTTGCCCATGATAACTGAGCCGTACAAAATGTCAGACATTCAGAAATTGGCAGACGGAATGGAGTATCATAAAATCAGACTTGCCCTTGCATCCATTGCGAGAGAGGCAAAAAACAGAAAAAAGGACGAGTAGTAACCTAGAAAATGATTAAAGGTTTTAAAATTAATCCATAACTATGCTGGGAATACTTCAGGATTGGAATATTATAGAGTTTGCAGTGATATCCGGCTGTACGCTGATATTGGCCTACACGATAGATGTTTTCTTTAACCGCTTTCTGGTGAAGTCAGCGCGGTTGATGAACAACGATCCGACGAAATACAAATTTCTCAGGCACTTTCTTCGGGCAGTAATATACATAACGGGATTCGCCTGGGCCATAAGTGAGGTGCCATACCTGAAATCGGTTTCAAGCTCTCTGTTGGCAGGAGCAGGTGTACTCGCCGTTGCTGTTGGTTTTGCTTCTCAGCAGGCACTGAGCAATATAGTGTCAGGATTGTTCATTATCATATTTAAGCCATTCAGGATTAACGATCGCCTGAAACTAAACAAAGACCACATGTTACAGGGGGTCGTCGAGGACATCACCCTGAGGCATACCGTCATTCGAGATCAGGAAAATAGGAGAATTATTGTCCCAAATGCAGTCATCAGTCAGGAAATAATCATCAACGCTGATTTTGCAGATGATAAAATCATCAAACATGTTGAAATTAATGTTAGTCTGACTGCTGATATCCAAAAGGCGAAGGCGATAATGCGAGAGGAGGTCTTGGCTCATCCACTGCAGGTAGACCCGCGCTCAGAGGAAGAAAAAGCAAAAGGACACGAAAAAGTACCCGTAAAAGTGATTGCGTTAGGTGAGTATTTTGTAACAATTCGGGTCTGGTCCTGTGCAAGAAATGCCACGGATGCTTTCGATATGTACTGCGACCTTCTCGAATCCATCAAACTCCGTTTTGACCGCGAAGGAGTAGAAATTCCCATCCCTCAGAGAAATATACATCATCTAAGCTAAAATTTGTATTTCTGATTTTAAAATGCTCCTGCGAATTCATTTTTGAAGGAGTGTTTATTTTCCATGTCACAATTATTTGATTTTAGATGGTAACCTATCACCGAAAGTAAACTAATTGCGATGTTCGGACTTATTTATCTGAATTTACTCCCGCTGCTTTGTAACCGGCGTGATGCTTTGATATTTATATTTTAATCTAAACAACTGAAAACAAATCAGATGTGCGTACTGCATTTGTTGTGTTTTGCAGAAAAATCATGTCACTAAACTGCCATGTTTTGAAAGCATAAATGAATTTTCCGATGCAAATTGAGACCGGTTTATTGTGACTTTATAGGAAAAATAAACGCCGAATATTATTGAAACCATTGTTCTTTACCCTATAGATTACTCATTCAAAATAAAAGAAAATGATTAACCTTTCTCGCTTCGGATTTCCATCCAACCGCCCCGCATACAAGGGGTCAGAGTGTTACTCTTCCACTTCGGTTGTGCGATGGATTTTCACCCTGATTACCTGTTTTTCTATGGTTTTTGCAGTAGAGGCAGGAAACCACACAGGTCGTCACAAGCCAACTGAAAAGTCTGTTCGCAAGGGCTCGGTATCTGCGATTTTTCTTGAAAATTCGGGTGTTGACCTAAGTATTTCGAAGACAACGGATAAGCCTCAGGCCAGGAACGGCGATGTCGTGACTTTTACGATGATGGTCTACAACACCGGGGTAAATGATGCTCACGATGTTGTGGTCAAGGATGACGTGCCATTAGGTACCACGCTTCTATCTGCTTTGCCTTCTAGTGCTTACGATTCGCTTAGCGGATTCTGGAATTGCGGAACCATTCCGTCAGGAGACACGCTTATTTTTTCTTACACCGTGAAAATACAGAGCAACGTTGCGGTGGTAAGCGAGGCGGAGGTTTTCAGTATGACTGAATCAGATGATGATTCGACGCCCAACAATGGTGTGCTAACGGAAGATGATTGGTCATTTGCCATAACCCATATTCCGTTGTTTTTCTGCAGGCAGAGTGAAATAGCTGTTAGTGTTGAAGCTCCTCCCGGAGGTCATGACTACAAATGGTTCAAGAATGGTGCTGTGGTGAGCACTGACAGTATCTACATCATAAATGATTTTGGTTTTTACCATTATGAGGCTTTGTATGGTCCCAACAACGATACTATTGCGTTGTGTTGTCCTGTGGAGGTCAATCAAAAGTGTATAAACCTGGGTGATGCAGTTTGGCTGGACAACGATAACAACGGTAAGCGGGATAGCAATGAGACCGGTTTGCCAAATGTTCAG
>CANHEE010000132.1 GCA_947459655.1 Lewinellaceae bacterium | reverse complement strand
TACAGATGCTGTATTAGACGGCGATATCCAGGGATTTCTGAAGGCCTATCTCATGAATGCAACGGTAGAGGCAGGTTCTGACGACGACAAGTAAAGCCAAACCGGATTGCAGGAATAGTGAGATAAGTTCAAACTATCGCCAGTTGCCCCGAACGAAGGTCCTATAACCTTTAACAACAAAAAACCGTCATCTTCCGTTTTTACAAGAAATAGTTCAGAATAAAATTTTCTGAGATGTCTATGAACAGGTTGTTTTCAATTCTGATGATTGCAGGATGCACTACGCAGCTTACAGCCCAAAATGATATGTATAAAAACACCGTTTCAATAGGAATCGGCGCAAACGCCTTTGGACTGGTCAGTAAAGACCTGGGGGCAAATGCAACACCCGGAGAAGTGAAGTACAAATACGGTGAATTCAGCAGAACACCTACTTTCCAGCTTTCCTTCGACCGAAGTATTGTCAAATGGTTCAGCGCCGGCGCAGCATTGTCGTACAACCGCGCTCAGTATACCTACGATGGCCTGGAATACAAAGGTCAGAAGTTCGGAACTGCAGCTTTGACAGCAGGACGCACGACCATTGGCTGTCGGTTGTTTCTCCACTATTTCAACGCTGGAAAATGGGATTTTTACTCCGGCGGGAGGCTGGGTCTGGGCATCTGGACAGGTAGACTAAGTCTGGATGTGGAGGATGGACTGGAGCAGGAACTTCTGGCAGAAATAAATGAAAATCTGACCGGTATTGTACCCCGTTTCATTAGAAACAGACTGGTGAACAATGTCGGGATTCGCTCGGGTTTTATTGCACCTCAACTGCAATTTATTCCCATCGGTATCCGTGGATTTCTGAATAACAACATCGGTTTTGGTGCAGAATTCGCACTCGGAAGCCCCTATTTTCTTTCTGCGGGTCTTCAGTATCGGTTTCCCTGAAAGTACAAGAGATTTGTCTGAGAATTCGTCCAATCAGACAAAAAACAGTGCAAAATCACCTGAATTAGATTTCCGGGGACTACATTTGCATGATTGTTTTTCCTCCTTTTTTCTCCGGGGTGAATTTGAGCATCTTTAACATGGCAAAAAAAATACAAAGTGCGTTGCAGATACAAAAGGGAGTCGAACAGCCCGACAACCTGAATCCACGAATGCATCAGCTGCTTGGCCGGCACAAAAAAAATATACTGCCTGTTAATGATTATGTGAGCGGAATCCTGCAAGGCGACCGCGTACTGCTGAGCCAGGCCATAACACTGATTGAAAGTGCAAAGCCAGAACACCTCCAGATAGCACAACAGATCATTGAACGGTGCCTCCCCTACTCAAACAAATCCATCAGAATTGGCATTACCGGTACACCAGGAGTGGGCAAGAGTACTTTTATTGAAGCCTTCGGCCAGTATGTTATTGCGCAGCAAAGAAAGGTAGCTGTTCTGGCAATAGACCCGAGCAGCAAAATATCAGGAGGCAGTATTTTGGGTGACAAAACCCGTATGCAGTACCTGACGCGTTCTGAGAAGGCATTCATTCGCCCCTCCGCTGCCGGCGAAGAACTGGGTGGTGTGGCCCGTAAAACAAGGGAAACCATTATCTTGTGTGAAGCAGCTGGTTACGATACCATAATCATCGAGACAGTCGGTGTTGGACAGTCGGAGACGGCCGTTCATTCCATGTGCGATTTTTTCCTCTTACTGCTTCTTCCGGGTGCGGGAGACGAATTGCAGGGCATCAAAAGGGGTATCGTAGAAATGGCTGACCTGATTGCCGTCAACAAAGCCGATGAGGATCGTGAGATGCTTGCCAGGCAGGCAAAAGCAGCTTACCAGAATGCGCTACAATTGTTTCCACCAAAGGAGAATGGTTGGATTCCGCAGGCTTTGACGTGCTCAGCATTGAGTAAAAAGGGAATTGATGATATCTGGGAAGCCATTCTGCAATTCAAAAAAGTGACTTCCGAAAACGGGTACTTTGAGAAACACCGCAAAATGCAGTCGCAGTTCTGGATGCAGGAAAGTATTTCTGAGGGACTAAATAAGCTCTTCTACGAAAACCCTGAAGTAAAACTTGCCATTGAAAAAGCAGATGAGGCCATCGAACGTGCTAGCATGACACCATTCAAAGCTGCAGAACAGATTTTGGATTTGTTCCTGAAGACACAAAAAAAATAGCATCATACAAAGGCCCGGCCAAAAGTATGATGCTATGTACAATGTGCAAGAGAAACGGTTATAGAGCTTCTACCTCCGGTTCTTCTGAATGAATATTCATGATTTCGTTGTCCACCAGAATTCTTCCGCAATGTTCACATGCAAGGATTTTCTTGCGAAGACCAATCTCAATTTGCACCTGAGCAGGCACCTTGTTGAAACAACCCCCGCAGGCATCTCTTTCAATACGTACGACCGCAAGTCCGTTTCTGAATGAAGATCTGGTTTTATCGTATGCACGTAGCAGACGGGCTTCAATTTTCTTTCTGGCCTTTTCAGACTTCTTCATCAGTTTCTCTTCGTCCTTCTCGGTTTTTTCGATGATGGCCGCGAGTTCAACTTTCTTATTATCCAGGTCTTTATTTTTTGCTTCCAATCTGGCTTCAGTTGCCTCAAGTGATTCCTGCTTCTGGGCTACAAGGCTTTTGTGCTCACGGATACGTCTTTCCGAAAGCTGAATTTCCAATTTCTGGTTTTCAATCTCTTTGGTCAGTGCATCAAATTCGCGGTTGTTTTTGACCTCATCAAGTTGCTTGGTGTAGCGCTCAATATGAAGGTTGGCATCCTTGATGTTGTTGTTGTGACGGGTTACTTCCATCTCGGCCTCTTTCAACTGGGCGGTCAGCTTGGTGAGGCGCGTTTCCAGACCTGCAATCTCATCTTCCAGATCGGCAACTTCCATAGGAAGCTCACCTTTCAGGATCTGAATTTGATCCAGTTCCGAGTCCACCATTTGCAATTCATAGAGTTGCTTTAATTTTTCCGCAATGCTGAGTTCTTTTACTGCCATGTATGTGTTTTATAATAAATTGAATTACAGATAATTAACAGGATTGGTATTGAGTTCTGTCAAATAAACCGCAAAGTTAAGAAAGTTTTTGGAAATTATTTCAGAAATCAATGAAATTGTAAATTGTTCCGACTCAAAATGTCCGATATCTGCGATAACAATCTTTCCTTCGGCATCAAAAAACTCATGGTATTTGAAATCAGCACTGATAAATATATCGGCACGCTGCCTTATGGCCTCCCCCAAAAGAAAGGATCCTGCCCCTCCGCAAAGCGCAACTTTCCGGACCTTTTTTACACCTGAATCATCCGTAAACTTAACAATACCACATTTCATTACCGCTTTCAGATGATGTAGAAAATCGAGCAACGGTATTTCAGATTCCAGTTCACCGATCATTCCTGCGCCAATGTACTGATGCTTGTTTTCGAGGGAGATAATATAGTGTGCCACCTCCTCATAAGGATGTGCATCTTCCAGGGCCGTTAGGATTTGCGACTCTGCATGTATGGGGTATATAACCTCAATCCTAGTTTCATTTTCACGGTGAATTTCACCTATTGCGCCGACATGCGGATTTGCCCCTTCACCAGCTCTAAAGGTTCCAATGCCTTCAAGATTGTAACTGCAGGCATCGTAATTTCCGATATTACCGGCACCTGCGGAAAACAGCGCCTGACGAACCCCCTCGGCATCCGCAGCTGGAACAAAGGTAATCAGGCACCGCAGCAATCCTTTCACAGGTGCAAGAATGCGCGTATCCTTCAGTTGCAGCACTTCGGCAATCCTGCTGTTGACCCCATTGTGGTACATATTGTCCAAATTGGTATGAATTGCATAGATGGCAATATCGTGTTTCAAAGCTTTGATTACCGTTCGTTCCACGTAATTTGAGCCGTTGATACGCTTCAGACCCTTAAAAACAATTGGATGGTGTGCTACAATCAGGTTGCAGGATTTTTGGATGGCCTCATCCACAGTTGTCTCGAGACAGTCGAGACTGACAAGTACACCGCTTGCTTCCACATCCGGACTGCCGACAATCAGACCGCTGTTGTCGTAGGATTCCTGATAAGTGGGAGGTGCAATTTTTTCCAGCACCCGGATAATGTCTTTGATAAGTGGCATAGCTGCTTGTTGTTGTTCAAAGCAAAGGTATAACAAAATGCAGAAATAGACCGCTGAACGACCATCGAAATAAACAGGTCCCTTTTCCGGCATTTTCTTAATTTCGTCCAATTCTTAAATTTTATCCCTCTCTATTGTTTTATTTGCGGTGATTATGATGAACAGCAGATCAGATTTCAAGCGCTTGCTCATCCACGGTTTCCTTTTGTTCCGGAAAAAGTGGGTATACCACTCGCTTTTCTGGTTGCTCATGCTGCTTGTACTTGTCGAGCTGGGAAACAGGCATCTTAGTACGGGATTCCGATTTTTACTCGAAGGGGTCAATATTTTCTTCTACATCGTTGTCACGTATATAAATCTGCTTTACCTGATTCCAAGTTTTCTTTCGGGTAAAAAAAAGGAATGGCTGTTTATCGGAGGACTACTGCTGGTTTGCGCTATGGTTACTCCGCTGAAAGTGATTACACTTTACTTTTTACACAGTAATTTTCCACAGATTCAAAATGAACTAATCAACAATCAATTGTGGTATTTTCTGGGTCTTGTGTACATCGCAGGCTTTTCCACAATCTACAGCATCATTTCAGAGTGGAAGGTCCAGGAAAAACAGCGAGCCGAGTTGCAGAGCCAAACCGTTGCCTCTGAACTTCGTTTTCTGAAAACCCAGATCAACCCGCATTTCCTTTTCAATACCCTGAACAGTTTGTATGCCCTATCCATGAAAAAATCAGATGATGCCCCCGAGGTAGTACTGAGGCTTTCTGAAATGATGCGCTACATGCTATATGAATGCAACGAACCAAGCGTACCGCTGACCAAGGAGGTTGCATACATTGAAAATTACCTCAGTCTCGAAAAGTTGCGCTTACCGGATTCGGCAGATCTTCGGTTTGCAGTCAGCGGTGACATCAGTAATGTGACCATTGCCCCCTTGCTGTTCATTCCATTCATAGAAAACAGCTTCAAACATGGACTTTCCAATCAGATTGGGGAGGGATTCGTCCACATAGAACTCATTTGCAATGAAAAAGAACTCCGTTTCTGTGTTTCTAATTCCATCGCGCAAAGCGAAAAACAAGTGGCGAGCAGCGAAAAGAGGAGTGGCGGAATAGGGCTAAACAATGTAAAACGCAGGCTAGACATCCTTTATCCCGGAAGAAATAAACTGGATATAGAAGAAACCCAGGACACTTTCAAAGTATGTCTGAGTATTCACCACAAATAGTTTTATTTATCCTGAAAAAACAGGCATTGGTACTTAAAACAAGTCAGTTGGCATATTTTTTTAGAAATTACCGACTGAACTGAGCACTTTTGATGGATGATTTAGGAGTGCAGTTATTTATTTTGTTGGCAAATTTCAATTACCACTTGAAAAATCACTTGCATTCATCTTCTATATCCTTATTATCCTTGCATTTTCCAAAATGATTAACGTACTAATAGTTGACGATGAACCCCTTGCTCAGGATGTGTTGGAAACACATGTTTCCAGAATTCCCGATTTGTTTCTGGTAAAAAAATGTAGCAATGCTATAGAAGCCACTCAAGTGCTTGAGGAACGTCCGGTTGATCTCATGTTTCTGGATATTCAGATGCCACAAGTCAGCGGCCTGGATTTTGTAAAATCGCTACAGCATCCCCCGTTAATCGTTTTTACAACCGCATATTCAAGTTACGCTGTGGAAGGCTTCGAACTAAATGCTGTCGACTATTTACTCAAGCCCATTTCATTTGAACGATTTTCCAAAGCCGTTGGTAAAGCAAGAGAAAAACTGCAGCAGCAAAAAAATTCTGTACCGGATACGGCAGATGTTGACCACATCTATGTGAAATCTGACAAGAAACTGATTCGTGTCAGGTATTCGGACATCATTTACATTGAGGGACTGAAGGACTATGTGATTATTAGAATGGATACCGGCAGAATCATCACCCTACAAACCATGAAAAGCCTGGAAGAGAAACTCCCTTCCCATATTTTCAAGAGGGTTCACCGCTCATTTATCGTTTCCATTGAAAAAATTCATTCCATTGAGGGCAATGTGATTGAGGTCATGGAAAAAGGTATTGCAAAACACCTACCTATAGGCAAAAATTACCGCGACGAGTTGCTGGGGCTAATCGACAGAAATAAATTGTAGCTGAGAGTTGGATTTGATGTAAATTTGCAGGCATTTAATCTGAAAATATGCGCACTCTGTCGCCTTCCAGATATGTTCTGACCATACCTGCTTTTCGCAATTTCCTCATCGCAAGACTATTTATGACCTTTGCGACCAACATGCTTGGCACGGCAGTCATGTGGCAAGTCTACATGTACACACATGACAACTTAGCGGTAGGTATCATCGGACTGGCGGAATTTGTACCATTTGTTATAGTTACTCTTTTTGCAGGTTACCTGGCAGATATCTTTGACAGAAAAAGAATTATTGTCTGCTGTATTTTTCTATATAGTCTCTGTGCGCTGACCCTTTATTTTATCTCCACGCATTTCGACTTTATGCTCAATAATATCGGTGTTGCCGCCATTTATGCGGTGAATTTTACCATCGGAATTATTCGGGGTTTCCTTAGTCCATCACAGTCGGCTTTTTCAGCTCAGCTGGTGCCAAGCGAATACTACACCTACTCATCCAACTGGCTGAACATGACCTGGCATATCGGATCGGTTGGCGGCCCTGCGGCTGCAGGACTGGTCTATGCATTCGGCGGTGCGGGAACCTCCTATGCCATTATTGCAGGAATGGTTCTGGTATCATTTATTCTGATGGTACAGGTGCCTTCACAGCCACTGCCGGAACAGATCAGAGAGCCCATTTTCAAAAGTCTCGGCAAAGGGCTTCATTATGTTTTCAACCACCAGATTATCCTGGGCTCTATCACCCTTGACATGTTTGCTGTTTTGTTTGGAGGTGCTGTGGCCATGATACCTGGCTTTGCGGCAGAGGTACTGCATACGGGAGAAATCGGCGCAGGATTTTTAAGGGCTGCTCCCGCCATCGGAGCAATAATAATGGGCATCATCATGACAAAATTTCCACCGCGGCAAAATGCAGGAAAAAACCTGTTGTGGGCGGTCTTCGGCTTTGGCGTTTCAACAGTTGTTTTTGGCCTCTCCACTAATTTTATATTGTCCTTTGTGGCGCTTGCCTTTACGGGCTTTTTCGACAACATCAGTATGGTGATTAGAGGCACCATTGTTC
>CANHEE010000131.1 GCA_947459655.1 Lewinellaceae bacterium | reverse complement strand
GTGAGATATGTTATAATATGCTGTATATACTATTCAATATCAATTATTTACAGAGCTGTAAAAACATTAAAACTATATATAAAAAGAATTAAAACAACAACAAAAGCAATAACATATGTTGTTGTTTTATTTTATAAAAAATAAAGATACTCTGTGGATAAAATATGAAAAATTTAACAAATATACATCCCATGTATAACAAAAATCACAAGATATCCCGATTTCGACTATTCACTTTATTCCAAGATCTTTTCGAATTAGGGATACCACATAATCCCTGATTGACTGTTCAGTTTCGATGACACGCATCTTCATCAATTTGTGCATTTCTTTGGTGACGTCAATTGATAAGCGGGTTATTGCTTCAGAAACTTGTGGTAAAGCTGTATCTGGTGATTTTTTGGCAATTTTTTCGTTGTTGTTCGATTTTTTTACCTTTCCTGGTGGGTTTTCCTCAATCATTTCAGTTGAAACTGGAGCCGTAATTGCCTGGTGCATGGCCTCTATTTGTTCCGGTGTGAGTTCAGGTTTCTGAACTTTGTCCTTGTTGAGTTTTCCTTCAAGTAGATTTTTAGCCATTTTATTCAATTTTCAAGTTTTATAAAATGCAGAATTAGTGGATGCCTTCTATGATTTCGTTAAAAAGTTGTGTCATTTCTTCTTTTGCTTTTTTGTCTTTATACTCAATAACACCTTTGCCGAGCGTCATAGCTTCCCTATACGCTACCCTATTTGCAATTCGGGAATTCAAAACATTGATATCAAAACCCTGCATTGCAGCCTTCACTTCCTTGTCTAAATTGTTTCCTGCGTACTGATTCAGCAATACGAATCCACTAAGTCCTGCATTAAAATTTGCCCTCTGTGCTTTGGCTTCCTCATAAGCTCGCAGGTAGTTTTCAAATACCCAGATATCGGCAATGCTTGGAATCATCGGAATAATGGCAACATCGCTGAGCGCAAGCGTTCTTGTTGACAATTCAAAAAGCGCCGGTGTTCCGTCAAGAAGAACAACATCGTATTTTTTATTTAGCGCAAGCACATTTTTCGCAAGTTCTTCCGGTCGGATGGTGCTGATGGCAATTTTAGGTAGCTCATCGGGACGCTCTCCCATCCATTTAGTACTAACTTGCGCTTGAATATCTGTGTCGACAACACATACCCTGTAACCGGCGTGCGCAAAACAAACAGCTAGATTCTGGGTGAGCGTAGATTTGCCCACTCCCCCTTTAAGATTTGTGATAGATATAATCATATAGTCCTAATTAAATACGCAAATAAGTAAATACACAAAAAAGTATTTAAACAGATACGCAAATGTACAAATACTTTTGTAAGTCAATAAGTATTTAATTAAAAAATTAAATAAATATTTAATTACATAATCAATTGTTAAAATACGTAAATAAGTAATAGCGTAAATACGTATTTTCTTATAATACATTTTTTCTTTAAGTATAATCGTAAATACTCAATTAAGTATATAAGTAAACTTGTAAATGGGAGCAAATTAATGACACTTATTTACATATGTACTTATTTACTTATTTAATTGTATCTATGAAGAGACATTTTTCTAGACTTGAAAACGTTTAATATCTGCCGAATTCAATTTAAGGGCGCTGAGAAGGCCATAGAGCTACTTTTTTGCCTCAGTCTGGGGTTTTCGCGGTGTAGCCTCTGAAACGCTTATAGAGGCCATTTTTTCTGTGAGGCCATGTAATATTATCACACAACTTTTCTTTGAAGAAGCTAATTATTCGGTTCTGTTTCTTGGAACATTTGGATAAGGTATTACTCAAATAGGGTAGTGTAGGTTTGCATTTAGTTGTCAGTTAAAGAATATTCAAATGCAGGTTCGAGCTAAATGGGGAGGAGAACGCAAATAATCGACATATTTACTCAGACATAGTTTTCCTGCTATTTTTAAATTCTTAATTAAAAATATGCATTACTTTGCACAATTGTTTATCAATTATCGTAGGAAGGTTATTGTTCTCCTGCGTTGAAAAACCGCAATAATGAAATTCGTCAATTTAGTCCTTTTTGTTCTGTCCACTCAGCTCGCATTTTCGCAGCAAGCAAGGTATGATTCCCTGGTTAGTATTGCCCAGCGTGACCTCTTCGGAAGATTATATGAAAAATCGGCGGAAAATTATCTCGCAGCATTCAAATCATTAAATTACAAGGGATTTGCTCCAGACCGCTTCAATGCAGCCAAGGCATTGGCAATGTCCGGAAATATAGATTCTGCATTTCAATACCTAACCATTTTGTGGAAGAAAACTGAGTATATAGAAACGGATTCTCTGCTGAATGAAAAAATGCTAATTCCTTTACAGTCTGATGAACGATGGAAAAAGCTCATAGCGGAAACAACTCCCAGAATGCCTGAGTTGGCAAAGAAACTAGCAATTATCCGTGCTGCAGACCAGGAATACAGACAAAAATCCAAAGATTTAAAATCGGTTGAAGGAAAGGAGGCGACCGATAATCAAACGCTTGCTACACAAATAAACACACGCGACTCTATAAATCAGGCTGAAGTTATTGCGATCATTGACAAGTATGGTTGGCTGGGAAGAGAGGATATTGGAAACACGGGTTGTTCAGCATTATATGTGGTGATTTTACACGCACCTATTGAAGCACAGGAGAAGTATTTCCCAATAATGAAAGCAGCAGTTAAAGAGGGTAGAGCCAGAAGGCAAAATCTGGCGTATCTTGAGGATAGAATGCTGGTGAGACGCGGAAAAAAACAACTTTACGGGAGTCAGTTTAAAGCTGGTGGAAAAGGCTATTTTCCAATTGCAGATATTGAGCACCTGAATGAGCGCAGAGCTTATGTCGGACTAGTGCCCTTCAGCGCAGCGGAAATGACCGAAATAAAACGACAAAGTTTAGGCTGGAAATAGGGTAGGGTAGGGTCTGCTAATCTTTCTTGGTTCTCTTTTTGACATTATGGATGATAAAATAATATACAACGCACTTTGCAAAAAATTTGACCTGCCGATTTTTATGCAGGATTGGTGGATGGATCAGGTCTGCGGAGCTGAAAACTGGCTGCCTATTCTTGCTGTTGATGGAGCAGGTGAGGTTGAAGCAGCGCAAGTTTGTTTTATCTACAGGAAATTTGGCCTGAAAGTAATTATTCCCGCCCCACTTACACCATTTTCCGGTATCTGGTTTCGCCCGGTTCATCAGACTTTTAAAAACCATGCGGAAAACCAGCGAATCTTGGATTTGACTGCACAGATGGCTTCTAAAATGCCTCCGGTCATTTTCATCATACAGCAGTTTCATTTCTCATTCGATAATTGGCTTACCTTTAAATGGAGTGGCTTCCGACAAACCACGAGATACACCTACTTTCTAAATGACCTCAGTGATCTTAAGAAAGTGCAGTCAAACTTTAAGGGAAGAACCAGGACAGCGGTAAAAAAAGCGGAAACATCAATTTCCGTACATTCCGATGAAAACCCTGAACTGATTTTTGAAATGGTTAGCTCAGAACTCGCAACAAAAGGTGTCAGATTCCCTTTAGGCAAAAATACCTTTCTAAGTCTAGATCAGGCTTTGAAAGCACATCAGTCAAGAAAAATCTACTTTGCTGAAGACTACAATGGCAAGAAACTAGCAGCCGTGTATGTTGTATGGGATAAATCGACTACCTATTTGCTGCTTACTGCAGTAAACAGGGAAGTTCAAAATAGCAATGCGCTGTCTTATCTCATCTGGAAATCGCTAGAAGAGGCATCTGAACGGGGCCACTCATTTGATTTTGAAGGATCTTCGCTTCAACATATCGAGCCCTTCTTCAGGTCTTTCGGAGGGGAACGAAGAGCTTATTTCCGTATCAGTAAAGCAAAAAACAGGTTTTGGGATGTTCTTTTCTTTCTCACAGGTAAAGGCTTATAATACCCATTATCAAGCGATTATGAAAGTTGCACACCTCTTTGACCGTTATCTGAACAATACCATGAGTTGGGCTTACCGTCTGATCAGGTATACTCCTGATTTGGAAAAAACCATCGTCTCACCATTGGTGCTCAGAAATCGTTTTTTCGATGCTGATTTTGAGTATATTGAAGATCCGGTGCAAAATGGATTGGGCCTTCCGGTTGTTAAAAGTGAATGGGAAATCTCAGAACCCAGGAAACTTTGGTGTGGATTTGCGCTACGGACCTATTTTCCATTCTATGTGAAAAATGTTATACTTAAATGTGGAATTGATGTAATGCATGCTCATTTTGCACATGTAGGGGTGGCATTTATGCATGTGGCAGAAAAATTGAAAGTTCCGCTGATTGTTTCGTTTTATGGCACCGATTATGAAAGATTACCGTTTGAGAAGCCCCGTTACAAAAAATGGTACCGTAAAATGTTTGAGGTGGCAACATTTGTGGTTTGTGAGGGAAAAAATGGTGCCATATTGCTCGAAAAACTAGGTTGTCCGGCAGAGAAAATCAGAACTGTCCGTTTGGGAATAGACGCCCAAAGTATACCAGATATCACAAAGGGAAAAAGAGCAAATTCGTTGTCGTTGGTGCAGGCAGCAACCTTCACAGAAACCAAGGGTTTCTTGTTTACCTTGCGGGCTTTCCTGCTGGCTTTGGAAGATTGTCCCGATATGACACTGACCCTGGTAGGAGAGAAGTGGGATCAAAAATACTGGGTCGAAATGCAGGAATTGATATCAAAATCGCCATATCAAGACAGGATAACAGTTTTGGATTTTATTGAGGATGACTTCCATGGTTTTTTGAGTCGGTTCGACGTCTTTATACACCCGAGTTGTTATTCTGCCTTGCGAGAATGTGAGGGTGGCGCTCCGATAGTGCTGCTGGATGCCCAAGCAGTTGGTTTACCTGTAATTTCCACGCATCACTGCGATATACCCGAGGAAGTTGTTGACGGTGTTACCGGTATGTTAAGTGAAGAAAAAAACGTAAGTGCCTTGAGAGACAGCATTGTCCGATTCTACCATATGGAAGAAAAGGAATATCTGGATTTCTCTCAAAGTGCAAGAAAGCACGTTTTCCAAAATTACGACAGTTCCAAAAACAGTCTTTCTATGAAGGCTGTATATGAGGAAGCACTATTGTCTGCTCACAAGTTTGCTACCAACTAAGCAGTTCCTTTGGTCGATAAAAGACAATACATACTTACCACGGGGCAAATTACTTAAATCAATTTGGGCATCTAAGCCGACGGAAGGGAATTCGGCTACAATGGTTCCTGATGTGTTGTAGACCCTTATTCGTGAAACCATCTCATTTTCCCAACGGATATTTACGACCGAATTGGTGGGGTTCGGAAAAATGCTGAAGTTAAATTTCTGCTGTTCAAAAACAGCAGTCGATTTGGAGTAATTTCGGACGCAAATCGTATAGTAACCTTTGTTTTTCGCAAAATAAGAGGTCAGTCCAAAGTTTTGAAAATCAATGAACCAGGCATTGCCCGTTTGTCCTTTCTGTGTTGTAGAACTCCAGTATCGTCCCGATTTCACACCCGAGAATAGTCCCGTGTTGACGGACGGGGCATTTCTGGTTTCATCGTTGATGGAGTTAAGTTCTTTGATGTTCGGCAACCGCCAGTCGTTGTATCCCGCGAGACTGAGGTTTTCGGCATTCTGCAGGGCTTTTTCCCATGTAATTGTATCTGCTGTGGGCATTTTCTGCCACATCAGTCCGGTAAAATGATCGCTGACGGTTCCGTCACCGTTGTCGGTAAAATGAACTTCCGGCTGAGGAGATGAGGTATTTCTTACGACTCTAGCATGTATTTTCTTGGTTCCTCCGGCACTTTTTGTTTCTGTTTTCAGATGTGGGCCGATGCCACCACCAGAATTCGTAACCCATATTCTACCGGGGTCATTTGAACGCTGTTCCGAAGTCCACCAGTATTCAGCGCCCGAAGGGGAGAAAACAGTGCCATCCATCGCGGGATTCATTTTATCTAGATGCATCAGGGAAAAACTTTCCTGAGCCGAGGGCAATCGCCAGTCAGTGTAGCCACTGATTTTTATAGTATCAGCGTAAATTCTTGCATTTTCAATCGTCATTTCTCCTCCGTCTGCTCTCTGCCACATCAGTCCTGTCACAGTGTCAATCGCCAGTTGAGCATTCTGAACGCTGTAATACATCGGATTAATGGAATAATCGCTGTCCTCACCAAATGTCTTTGTATAATCACCTGTTTGTCCGGTATCAGGCAGTTTCTTCATTGTCCTTATTTCTGTTTGTCCGCTTACACATACAGCAGCAACATTAATGAGTATACAGAAAACAATCGTACGCTTCATATTTGAATGATTTTTAATAAAAACTATTTTCTGACAATTCTGATGATCTGATGATAAGGTCCAAAACATTCAAGAAAATACACTCCAGAGGACAACTGACCGAACTGCTGTTCTATGTTGTCGATGCCGATTAAAATGGTCTGCCCGAGACTATTTCGCAAAAACAGTGATTTGCTGCCGCCCCCATTTATTATGTGCAGAACACCCGTTGCCGGATTGGGAAACACCTCGATGAGCTCTTCAGCAGGTATTTCGGTAGTAGCCGTTAGGTCACAAAATCGGTTCAGGTTCAGCAGTTTAGTCATTTCATTGCATAGGTAATTATAAGCCGCCGCCGCTTCAGGTTTCAATACTGATTTAAGTAAATCAGTATTTTCTTCCGGGTCGAGGCTCAGGTTGAAGAATTTCTGTGTTCCATTATCAAAATCCAGTAGTTTGAATTTTGCATTTCGCATGGCCTTGCCATCACCTGCCACTGTTGTGTTTTTAAAAATCTCTGTATAAGCCCAGTCTCTAATATCTTTCCTCTGGTTTTTTAAAATGGGTAAGATGCTTTTGCTGTCAACTGGCTTTGAAGGCGAAATCTTCGATTGCCAATTGTTGTAACCAAAAAGTTCCAGAATGGTAGCAAACAAGTCATGGGTATTTACTAGCGCATCACTTGCCCTGCCCGGATTAACCACCGATGGGCCGGAAATGATGAAAGGAATATGCACGCCTTCTTGATAAATACTGCCTTTTGCACCCCCTTTGTTTTGGGCAACATTGCTGTCATCCCCATTGTCGCCGATGAAAATAATATCCGTATTGTCAAATTGGTTTAATACAGCTAGTGAATCGAACAACCTGCCTATTTCATGGTCTAGTGCTTCCACAGCTGCCTTGAAATAGGGTTTTGGATTTGCAGAAATATCTGCAGGCGTTCCGCTCAGACCCTTGTAGGAATGTAGATCGGTAGGTGGTAGATGAAAGGGCGCATGAGGTGCATTAAAAGCAAGCCAGAGAAAAAAAGGTTTGTTTTGCTTTTTAACCCATGATATGGCGTTGTTGGCCGTTTCGGTGGTGGCGTATACTGTATTATTGCT
>CANHEE010000130.1 GCA_947459655.1 Lewinellaceae bacterium | reverse complement strand
CAGTTACATTGAATACCTCACCAATTCCCTACGTAGTTACTGCCGAGTATAATGGTGACTGTGGCAAACAACTGGTAGCTGATACATTTTATGTCAGGTCAGTGCCTTCTGCGAAAATTCTGTATCCGGTCAGAGATACCATTGTCTGTGTCGGTAGTGCTCCAATTATCCTAAAGACCAAAGATGGTGGCGGCACATTCTCTGGTCCTTCTATGCTGAAAGATAGTATTTTTACGCCTTCAGAGACAGGTGATTTCATCATCAAATACACCATCGGTAAGCGAACCTGCGAGCAAAGTTCAATAGTTAAAATTAAGGTGGAAAAAGATTTAGTGGTAACATTACCTCCACAGGCAGATGTTTGTAATCCACTTGTTTACGCCCCAGAACAATATAATAAGGCAATTAAGTACACCATCAATGATTCAACTTACAAGGCCTTCCCGGTAACTTTGCCGGTCAGTACCAAACCATATACAGTCAAAGCAAGTTTTACCGGTGTTTGTGGTTATCAGGAAAAAAATGATACCTTTTTTGTCCGTGAGCCACAAAAACTGGAATTTGTTCAGCCGGGGAAAGATACGTCTATTTGCCTTACCGCCATTCCTTTGAAAATCACTCCTAACATCGGAGGTGGAACCTGGAGTGGACCAACAGTCGATCAGACTGGCGTATTTCTGCCAACTGCCGTAGGTGATTATTTGCTGACGTACAGTATCGGCTCGGGGACTTGTAAAGTCGATAAGCTGCTGAAGATTAATGTTCAGCAGGCAACGGCAAGTGTAAAGCCAATGGTACTCTGTACCTATACTCCGATTACTCAGGTAGTGGCACTTCCACCCGGGGGGAAATTTTTCTCCACGGCTTGCCCAACATGCATCGATAGTTCGGGCTTGTTTGATGTGAAAAATATCGGTGACAGCACGAAAATCAAAGTTTTTTACAATTACAGAAATCCACTGGGCTGTCCGGGTGTTTTTTCTGCCGATGTAGAAATTGAAAAACCTATGGCAGATTTTACTGTTGCCAAAGCATGCGAAGGGGAGCCGGTGACCATAGATTTTAGCAACACAAAGGCAAAAACCATGGAATGGTTTCTGGATGGCAAAGCTGTAGCTTTTGCAGATATCAATAATTTGAGTTTCGGGCCGCACAATATTAAACTGGTCGCCAAAACTCCGAATTGTCAAAGTACTGCAGAAAAAACCTTATACGTTGTAAATAAGCCAAGATTGACCAAATTCGGTTTTGTGCTCTCTTCGCTCTGTTCGCCCGCAGACGTGACTTTTAATCCAACACCGACAACACAGCCCAATATGAGCTACTTGTGGGACTTTGGACGAGCTGCCAACGATACGCTGGGTCAATACCAGCCCCCTGTTATCAAATATGATACAAAGACTTACACGGTGTCAACGCTGAAAATAAATCTCAAGACCTATAATGAATGCGGTAGCCTCAGTTTTGACAGCAGTTTTCAGCTCAAATCTCTTCCACTACCCAGAATTCAGCTCGACTCTTCAAAAATTGGTTGTTCACCATATGAGGTAACGCTTACCAACAGATCTTTGGGAGAAATAGATAGTTGTTACTGGGACTTCGGAAATGGAAAATCCTACAGAAAATGCGAAAATTTCGTCAAAACTTCTTTTGCTAGTCCAGATTCTGTGAAGACTTTTAAACCAATCTTGTACACCTATAACATTTGTGGCGTCAAAAGTGACACAGCAGAGATAACGGTTAAACCACCGGGTGTAAGGGCATTTTTCAATACAGATAAGTACATTGTTTGCCCTTTTGATACCATACTATTTAAAGACGCCTCCACACCAAAGCCTGAAAAGTATGGTTGGTTTTTTGGTGATGGAGGGGTATCATCGGTAGCAAATCCCTACCACATATTCAACATATCCGATAGCAGTTTCAAAATAACGCTGAGGGCATATGGTAAGTGCGGATACGATACCGTTAGTCATATCCTGAAAACCAAGAAGGCTCCGCCGGTCAATTTCTATATTCCGGAATATAGCTGTGAGGATAAGGCCATAGTGGTGAAAAATCTCTCTCCAACCAACCTCTGGAAATACAGGTGGTCAACATCAGATGGCGCTGTTTATTCGGATAAATATGATCTCGAACATACCTTCAAAACAGGCAACCGAACCGAGACAGTAGCCCTGAAAGTAACCAGCTTCGAGGAATGTACCAATGAGCTGAGCAAATCAATTCCGGTTAGAGAGAAACCCCTCGCAGATTTTGAAGTGGTCAGTCCTCAGGGTTGTACCCCACAACGCATACATTTTATCAACAAATCAAAAAATGCGGACTCCTACATCTGGTATTTTGGCGACAGCTCAGTAACAAAAATAGAAAATCCTTATCACGACTATATCAGAAACGGAACCTACGATGTAAAACTTGTTGCCATATATGAGAACAATTGCGTCGATTCTACCCTGAAAATCAATTTTGTATACATTTACGACTGCAATTGCTACGTGCCCAATATCTTCACGCCAAACGGCGACGGAGTCAACGATATCTTTACTGTCTACGGAAATGATGCTATCGATAAAATTGAATCAATGGACATCTATGACCGTTGGGGGAATAAAGTGTTTGAGGGCAGCGAAATCAATGCCATCGGAAACGGATGGGATGGTTACCTTCGGGGGGCACTTGCCACCGAGGGTGTTTATACGTATAGGCTCAAAGTCAGATACAAAGATGGTTCTACGAAGGCGCTGAAGGGAGATGTCACCCTTGTTTATTGACAGAAATGATGTAAATTTGATGCCTTAGTGGATGTGATGCGCAGCAGTTAACTGAGGTTGCTGCGCATTTTACCACCCGCAACTATCCAATTCAGCCTTTCACAAATATCCATTTCAACATGGTTCTGAACGTGAGTTTCTGGCCGTACATCAGAATGCCCACCCGGTAAATTCTGCCGGCCAACCACACAAAGGCCAGAACGCTACCCAACAAAATAAGTGCCGATAAAATGATCTGCCACGCCGGCGGATTAAAACCCAGTCTTGCGGGCATGACAATGGGTGAAAAAAGTGGAAAAATAGAGGCGAAAATGCTCAGGCTGCTATCAGGTTGGCGTACAGCATGAAACATGATGTAGATGGCGAGGATAATTGGAATACTGATGGGCAAAGTCAGGCTTTGACCCTCTCCGGTGTCATCACCGATGGCCGAACCCACGGCCGCAAACATAGATGCGTATAGGATGTAGCCACCGACAAAGTAGAATGCAAAAAGCGGAAGTATCATCCACCAGTTGATTTTGCCGATCTCGGCCAGAATAGCATGCGCATTAACCTGCTGCGTGGCTGTGGCAATGCCGGGGTCGGTGCCAAACTGCTGCGCTACTGCGGGGTCGTATCCGAAAAATGCCGAAGCAAATCCGATAATACCAAAAGTGAGCACGATCCAAATGAACAGCTGTGTTAACCCTACCGCTGCTACGCCCAGAATTTTTCCCATCATCAGTTCGAAAGGCTTTACCGACGAGATCATGACCTCTACTATGCGACTTGTTTTTTCCTCCATCACGCTGCGCATGACCATCATACCGTAGATAAAGAGGGTCAGATACATGACAAAACCCATCAATCCACCCAGCATTGCTGTGATTCCTGCTCCTAGGCCTGATTCTTCAACGCCTTTTTCCCTGACGGCTTTTGTGTCAATGCTAACGGCAGTTTCAAGTGCAGCCAACTCTTTTTCCTCAATGCCCATTTGCATCATTTTGTAATCGCGGATGCGTTCTTCCACCATGTTGCCTATTGTACTGCGAACGTCAAAAGTTAATTTTTCGTCAGTGTAGATAGGTACATCTATGTCCGGTCGGTTCCAATCGAGGTTTTTGGGTAGATAAACAATGCCGGAATGTTCATCAGCATTGTACCCATCCATCTCTTCTTGAAGGGTTTTCTGACTGAAGGAAAAACTGTAGCCGTCAGATTTTGCAAGCGAATCTCCCAGGAAATGACCCTCGTCCACAACGACAAAACGGTGGGAGATGTCTCCCTGATAACTGGTCAGGTAGGCGGAAATGAAAATGAGCAAACCGGCACCAAGTGGCGTCAGAATGGTTGCCAGAATAAAAGTGCGTTTTTTGACGCGGCTAAGATATTCGCGTTGTACAATTAGCCAGAGTTTCTGCATAGGGAATATAATTATTTCAATATTGGGCACAAATCGTGCTATCCGGTAGTAAAATTATACTTTCGGAGACAAAACTTGCTTTTTCGCTGAAATAAAATGTGTAAAATAAGATGGGGAGATAGAAATTTCCGACAGAAAAACATCGGCTTTCGCCAAAAACAGAGAAGGTATCGATGTCGCACCGTTTGTACCTCCATCAGGCATGGAGGTGCAAACGGTGAGCCTTAGAACTTGACCATTTGTGCAAATTGTCTTACTCTGACGCTGATATCGCGTGACTTCAGATTTTTCAAACCTTCTGTGCTGAAACGCTCTACGCAGAATGAAGCCATCGCCGAGCCAAATACAATTGCTTTTTTCATGCCGTTCATTGAAACGTCACCGGTTTTACAGAGGTATCCAACGAATCCACCCGCGAAGGTATCTCCTGCACCTGTTGGATCAGTTACTTGGGGCAGCAGCAGGGCAGGGGCATAGAACACCTGATCTTCACCGAACAAGATGGCACCGTGTTCGCCTTTTTTAATCACGATGTATTTCGGGCCCATTGTATGTATGATTTTGGCTGCTTTCAGTAAGGAGCGCTCTCCCGACAATTGTCTTGCTTCTTCGTCATTAATGGTAATGACATCAACCCTTTTCAACACTTTTTTAAGGTCTTCCAGGGCATTATCCATCCAGAAATTCATGGTATCCAATACAACCAGCTTTGGTTTCGATAACAATTGGTCGAGAACCCGCAACTGAACAGCGGGTGTAAGATTGCCGAGCATGATATACTCTGAATGACGGTACGTTTCAGGTAAAATGGGGTCAAAATCAGCGAGTACATTCAGATCTGTCACGAGCGTGTCCCTTCCGTTCATATCATCGTGATACCTGCCGGCCCAGAAGAACGACTTTTCATTTTTTTTAATCTGCAGACCCTCCAGGTCAACCCCTCTTTTTTCCAGGTATTTCAGTTCCTTTTTTGGAAAATCACCGCCTACCACCGCTACCACGCGGATGCCCCTAACAAAATAGGACGCTGCAAGTGCAATATATGTACAGGCTCCGCCGACAACATTTTCGGCACGACCAAAAGGGGTTTCAATGTCATCAAAGGCGACTGTTCCTACGGTTAATAGACTCATTATCAGTAATTTGATTGGTTGATTCGGTAAAAATCCGGATGCTGGCTTTGTGGCGTAATGCCATAAAAAAATAAAGTCCCGTGGTAATCACCGCAGGACTTTTTGTTGCGCTCCCTCAAGGACTTGAACCTTGGACCCCATGATTAACAGTCATGTGCTCTAACCAGCTGAGCTAAGGAAGCGTGCTTCTTTTTCTAAAAGCGATGCAAAAGTATGGTGTTTATTTTTTCCGTGCAAATATTTCTTTCAGATTTTTCAAAATTATTTTCCCCAAAAAGTATATAATTGAAAATCAAAAAGATAGAATATACACAGCTTTTTTACTTGGTAATGTCTGGAAGGCTGTTGCCATTTTGCATATAAACATAGATGATTGCACCCAGTAAACAGAACAAAAACATGGCAAAATACAACATGCAGTAACCTTTCTGACTATAATTTTTGATGCCGTGCTCGTTGGAATTGGCATCGTGATTTGAGTGTCCCATTAGAAAAAGAGGTATGTGTGAATGAACAATATTGAAAATTTTGGCAAAAATAAGCTTATTCCTTAAAGAAAGAAATCAGCGGGGCAAAAAGTTTGTACAATTCTCCCTGTTTTTCCTTAGCTTAACCTTGCGAGAATCGTCTGATTACCCTTGGCAATATCCTGTAAATTTACTTCAATTGTTGCGTCCACCGGGAGGAATATATCTACCCTTGAGCCAAACTTGATGAACCCCATGTCTTCACCTTGTTTTACCTGTTGACCCTCAGCAACATAGGCCACAATGCGCCGTGCCAAAGCCCCCGCTATCTGACGAAAGAGAATCTGGTGTTTTCCGGTGTCAATGACCGTCGTTGTGCGCTCGTTTTCAGTGGAAGATTTTGGGTGCCAGGCCACCAGAAACAACCCCGGATGGTAGCGGAAATATTTTACCAGTCCACCGACCGGATTGCGGTTGACGTGGACGTTCAGGGGTGACATAAAAATGGAAATCTGTATTCGCTGGTCACCAAAGTACTCATCCTCAGTTGTTTTTTCTATAACTACAACTTTTCCATCGCAGGGTGCATACACTATTTTGTCGTCTGCAATGGCTATTTTCCTTGTCGGATTTCTAAAAAACTGCAGTACCAGTGCCAGCAGAACTGCTGAGACAGTCAGCGTTAGTACCAAAAGTGAGGAGAAGTAAAAGTAAAAAGCGGCATTCAACAATGCCAGACTGAGTAATGTGAGCGCGATGATGTTTTTTCCTTCCTTGTGGAGCATATTGTCCGATTATTTTTTTTGACTTAGTTCGTATTCCTTGAACAGTTTTTTAACGGTCTGTTTTACCTGCACCGAAAATTCCTTTTCGATAATCCAGTGGTAATAATTGCGGTCTTTAAAAACGGTTTCTGCAACCGGCAAATTGATGTATTTTCCAAAGTTAAACACCACGACGCCGTTTATATCATATTTCAGTCGTTGCGTAGGATCAATCATCCTGGTGTCATTTGTGAATTCATGCAGCGCATCCATATCCTCTTTTATGGGTGCGGGTATCGCGTTTCGGTCATCATCGATATAATCTACTCCACGATACTTCTGCAGCTGTCCCCTGAATACTTTGATTGTTGCCTTTACATCCTCCATAGCATCATGCGCTTCCTGAAACTCTTCATTGCAGTAAAATTGCACCGCTGCTTTCAAAGTGCGAGGTTCCATCTTATAGAATATACGCTGGATATCGATCAGGTTTCTTCGAGTAACGTCAAAATTCAGTCCAGCGCGGTCAAATTCCTCCATGAGCATCGGTATGTCGAAGCGATTGGAATTGTACCCTGCGATGTCAGCATCTCCGATAAAATCGAAAATTTTCTGCGCAACCTCCCTGAAAGTCGGTTTGTTGGCCAAGTCTTTCGGAGTTATTCCGTGGACAGCCATGGCCTCCTCAGAAATCGGAATGCCCGGATTGATAAGCATTTTCAATTCGGTCTCCGTCTGACTCCCAGGACTGAATTTTACCATCGCAATCTGAATAATTCTGTCCCGGATGACGTGCAGGCCGGTGCTCTCCACATCCAGAAAAACGAGGCTTTTTTTGAGGTTGAATGACATAGCGTTTTTGATTTCAGCCGCAAAAGTAAGAAAAATTATCAATTTGCCATTTCCGCAATGAAAAGCCCGCCGCTGAGCAGTAGAGTTAATCAT
>CANHEE010000129.1 GCA_947459655.1 Lewinellaceae bacterium | reverse complement strand
GCGACCAGACCCATGAACTGAAAATCAAAATCTGCCTGTGAGTCCGGCAATTCCGGATGCCTCATGGCTGCCTCAGCCACTCCTAACACCCGAAATCCCTGTTCTGCAAGCTCATTGAGTGCCATTTTGTGCTTTTCAATCTGACCTGCATCAAGGTGGCAAAGCCGAAATATCGCTTCCGGAGAACCCTTCATGGAAATGCTCAATTGCTCATCGCCTTCATTCTTCAGTACCCTGGTCATCGCCAGCAGTTCCTTGCTCAGTGGGTACTCTTTTACAAGGGAAGTAGCCACCTGTGCGTTTTCCATGAAAAGTTCCGCATAGAGTCTGCTGATGGCCTTTTCCATGGGATCAATGGAGTCATGTGCCGATGCCCTAGAGGCATTTTTGAGCAAATGCAGATAGGCACCTTTGTCGCTCAAGAACGTCTTTTTGTAGATGATATCGCTGCCGTTGTACATGGCCGCTAGCTCCATCTTGTTTTGGGTAATCGTACCGGTTTTATCACTGCAAAGTACTGTTGCAGAGCCCAGCGACTCTATGGCAGATGACTTTCTGGTGAGTACATTTTTTGCCGACAACCTCCATGCGCCAAGTGCAAGGAAAACAGTCATCACAACCGGAAATTCCTCCGGTAAAATAGCCATGGAAGCCGAAATTCCGCTGAGCAGCGATTGCAGGAAATTGCCCCTAGTGACATAGTAGAGCAATACCACACTTATGCTGATGAAAATGCCAATGAAGGCAAGTTGCCTAATCAGACTTTTCATCTCCTGCTGGAGTCGCGTCTCCGATGCATCAACAGACTCCAGTGAAACTGCAATTTTTCCAAGCTGTGCGTGGATGCCCGTGCTCAATACCCTTGCAAGGCCATGCCCCTGAACCACCAATGTGCCACTATATACCATTGAATCGCTCTCATCAGTAGATTTGCGCACAGGTATAGATTCCCCGGTAAGCATTGATTCGTCTACTTCAAGGTGTGTGGTCTCAATAATCATTGCGTCTGCGGGAATCCGGTCGCCCTCATTCAATATGATGATGTCCTCAGGCACCAGTTCCCTCCCTGCAATTCGCATTTCGAGCCCATCTCGAATGACCAGCACCCTCGGAGAGGATAGTTTTTTCAGCGCCTCCAGCGCCCTTTCTGTCTTCCTATACTGGTAAAAAGTGATACCAATAACCAGCAGTATCGCCGCAAGCATGATGATGCCCTCAGTGATATCACCCAGTACCATATACAATACACCGCAACTCAGCAGCAAAAGAAACATCGGTTCCTTGACTACTTCCAAGGCGATACGCCAGATGTTTTTGGGCTTTGCACTAGGCAGCTCATTAAAGCCGTGAATTGCAAGCTTACTCTTTGCCGCGGTATTGGTCAGTCCGGTCATTGCGGTTGCTTTTTCTGTCCATTCGTAATTTTGCCGTTTGGTATCAATGACTATATGTAGTACTGAAAAAACTCAAACCGCTTTTTTAATTTTTTGTAAAAATACCCTATAATATCTGTGAAGTAAAACAAATGTCCGAATTTGCGTGAAGATAAATATCATCGCTCGGAAGTGATATTTATCATGCGGTTGCGGAAAACTGCTGCTGAATATTTTGTGTTTATTGTGGTGTTTTATTACTTTATTATTCACCTTTAAACCAAAGCATCATGAAACCAAACATGGGAAATCTCGACAGGTTATTAAGGACACTTGCCGCCGTCATCATAGGAATCCTTTACATGGCAAATGTAATCACAGGGACAACTGCAATCGTTCTGATGGGAGTGGCATTGGTATTTTTGTTCACCAGCCTGATTAGCTTTTGTCCGCTCTATTATCCGTTCGGAATCAATACAGCAAAGAAAATCAAATAGCAGCAACACTGACTTATTTTTCACCTTCAATACGCTAAATTAATGTCAATTAACAAAAAAACAATTGTAGACGTGAGAACGCCGGGAGAGTTTATGGGCGGCCATGTGGTAGGAAGCATCAACATCCCGCTTCAAGAGATTCAGCACCGCATCGATGAACTCAAAGCAATAAACGGACCGCTCGTTTTATGTTGCGCTTCGGGCAACCGAAGTGGACTGGCAACTCAGTTTCTCAAAAGCTGCGGAATCGAATGCGAAAACGGCGGAAGCTGGATGGATGTCAATTTTTTAATTCAAAACAGATAAAAACACAATTAATGCTTTCAATTATCAAAAAAATACTGGGCTTAGGTTCCAAAACAAACTATAGGGCGCTGCTGGAACAGGGCGCACAAATCATTGATGTGCGCACTAAGTCAGAATACCAGTCCGGACACATCAGAGGGTCGGTCAACATACCCTTACAGGTACTGCAGCAAAACTTTTCAAAAATCAATCGGGAAAAACCGGTCATTACCTGCTGCGCCTCCGGAATGAGGAGCGCATCAGCAAAAAGTCTGCTGCAAGCAAGCGGCTATCAGGAAGTCTACAATGGCGGTGGCTGGATGGGACTGCAACATGAAATCGAAAAGCCATGATCCGAATTTTGACAAACTGGACCTTTACCCGTGCAGCCTATGTGCTAATTGGTGTAGTCCTCTGCGCACAGGCATTGTATGACCGTGATTGGACGATTGCCATTTTCGGACTGTATTGCGGTGGAATGGGGGTGTTTGCAATCGGTTGTGCATCAGGCACATGCGGATTACCCGGCAACGCTGTAAAAAGTAAATCGGGCGAAGAAACAACGCATATTACAAACGATTAAAGAAAGAAAAAATGGAGAAGCATAAATCATTCGATGACTATATGAATGCAGACCAACCACTGCTGATTGATTTTTCGGCAGCGTGGTGTGGTCCTTGCAAAATGATGAAACCCATCCTGGAAGAGCTTAAAGACAAAATAGGCGATAAGGCTACCATCCTGAAGATAGATGTGGATAGGAATCCCCAAATGGCAGCAGCCTACAAAATTCAGGGTGTGCCCACTTTGATTCTGTTTAAAAACAGAGAAATCAAATGGCGCCAGTCCGGAGTAGTATCCGCACACCAGCTCGAACAAATCATTTCCTCACACCTCTGATAACAAAAATATGAGTATTGCACACCACTATGACATTTCCCTGTCTTTCGACCATGGCAGGAAAGGAACACTCAGTTCACCGATATTAAATCATACAATTGATGTTGCTACACCACCTGAATTTCCCGGTGGCATGCCGGGTATATGGTCACCCGAACACCTGCTCGTCGCCGCAGTCAACAGTTGTCTGATGACCACCTTTTTGGCCATCGCTGAAAATTCAAAATTGCCCTTCAGCGGTTTCCGTTCCGACGCAAGCGGAAAACTGGAAATGGTCGAAGGAAAATACATGATCTCTGAAATTGAATTGAGACCTGAACTGACAATTGTGGATGAAACACTCCGTGAAAAAGCAGAACGCATTTTGCAAAAAGCCGAAGCCGCATGCCTGATATCCAATTCCGTCAGATCCGAAATTGTTTTTCACCCCAGCGTACAGGTCCTTTCTTCGGTACCGAATTGAACAAATGGGAATATTCGATGTTAAGGGTCTCATGTTTAAACAGCAGAACAATCATTTAATTCACCAATCGGCTGACCAGCCGACCAATTGACCTAAACAATGCAAAAAACATCCTGGGCAATCGACCCCTCACACAGCGAAGTAACCTTCAGAGTGAAGCACCTGATGATCAGCAGCGTCACCGGAAAGTTCGGAACCTTCAGTGGAACCGCGCAAACCGAGGGAGATGATTTCTCCACTGCGACTGCATCTTTCACTGCACAAGTAGGAAGCATCCATACAAACGATGCCCAAAGAGATGGCCACCTTAAAAGTGCAGATTTTTTCGATGCCGAAAAACACCCCGAGATCACTTTCCGGTTAAATAAAGTTTCAGCAGCCGGTGGTGCCAGCGAATACAACCTGGAGGGAGAACTCAGCATCAGAGGCGTTACCAAAAATGTCAAACTTCATGCTGAATTTGGTGGCATTGGCAAAGATCCATGGGGAAATACCAAGGCCGGAATTTCTGTCACCGGTACCATCAATCGCGACGATTTCGGACTAACATGGAACGCCGCACTCGAAACCGGCGGTGTCCTGGTCAGTCAGGAAGTAAAAATCAACTGCGAAATTCAGCTCCTGAAAGAAAAGTAAAGGATTCCATCATTTGCAGCATACACAAAAAAGCCACCTTTCGTCGAAAGGTGGCTTTTCTAGTTTTAAAAATAGTGTATTTATCTAATCACCTCATCAAATCTCCACGCCCGTCCCTTCGAAAAACACTGCCGGGTTCGGACAGAGGTCCATGTAGTAGGAAGATTCGGAAACAGTTGCGACACCTGGAAAGTCACCTTCTTTGCCAAGCATATCAAGGATGAGCTGAAAGTGTAGGTGCGGAGGCCAACCTCCATTCTCTTCGCGCGGACCAAGTCTGGCGAAGCAGGCACCTTTTTCTATTTTTTTGCCTTTCTCCAGATTGTCCAGCGATTTTTTGCTGAGGTGACCATATAGGGTGTAGAATATTGTACCGGCGAGTCTGTGTTCGAGAATGATGGTCGCGCCATAATCCAGAGCTTTGTTGTTGTTGTGAAAACTATGCACAACGCCATCTATCGGACAAAACACCTTGCTTTGTACCTCTGTCCAAACGTCTATGCCCAAATGGATGCACCGGCAGTTGTTCTGCTGTCCGCTGTAAAGTGAGCTACTCCTGTAGATTGGTCTGTTTTCACCATAGCCACCAAGCCCTACCTTCGCGTCGTTGTTGATCAGAGATTCGTGAATATGCTCGGCCAGACCCTCAAAACTTTCTACATCGATAATTTCGAATTCGGTATTGTAAATGCTCAGGTCGATTTCACAGTAGTCTTCCGGTTTGAATTTGGTGCCCATCACCGGAAATAGTTTCGCTTTGTTTTCTCTTAATACACTCAGAAGAGGATGCTGCATTTGAATAGAGAGGTATAATGTTTGGTAAAAAAGATAGAATTTAAAAACGTTAAAGCGCTGGATTTGCTTAGGGCACCGCAAAGGTAAATCATAATTTGAAACAACAGCGGTTGTTTACTAAAATTTAGTTCAACCTTCCTTTCCAAAGTCAAAAGGGTAGGGGAGTATCCCTTAATCCTTTAATCATGACCAATCGTATAATCTTGTAATCGTGTAATCGTGTCCAATCGTGTTATGTGTCAAAATTGCTAAAAAAATAAATATATAATAATGTAATTAGCACGCCAATCTGCAGGCTGCATGGCAAAAGAATTTAACTTAAATTTTAAAAAAAAGGAGTTAAATATTTGCAAAAAAAAAAACTTTGCCTAATTTTGCTGATAGAGAAATAGTGTCTGATTTGATCTGTGTAATAATATGCAGTTGGATTCGATATATAAATTTGGCAAGTCGGTGTTTAGTGTAATTAAGTTTGGAGAGTGGTGCGGTTTTAAATTATTAATTCTGCTTCGGTTTTTTATTCTCCCTGCAGTCAGGTTGGATTTAATTTGTAAAAATAGCACCGCACTCCATACATGTAATGGTTGCCAATTGAATCAGATGTAAACTTCATACATATATATAAGTAAATTTTATTTCATAACCCATTTATTTGAAATTTGATAATAGTGGTTTTAGACCCAAATTGCATTGCAACTGAATACTGCTCTGGTTTGACTCGTTTCAAGCTGGAGATTTTGTGTTTTGGCAAGTTGTGACAATCGATTTGAATAAGACGCTATCCAAATAACCGTTAATAATAATCTTACTCCAAAATGGAAAAATTCTACTCAACCCATTTCTTTAATACTTTTAACGCAAGTAAAATGAAAGGATTTCTACCTCTTTCTGTCATTTTGACAAATATTTGTCCGGAAAAGACGAACACTTTTCAACGCAAGTCTGTGGCACACGCTGCCCGGATTCTGTTGGTCTCTTTTTTGGTAACATCGCAGTTGGCCTTGTTCGCCAAAAACAATCCGGAGCCTAAGCCTTTGCTGAAGGCCGGTACGGTTCAAGTGCAGCAGGAACTGATGAACCATCTTGAGAAAGACGGTGTTTTCGGTCTTGCTTTTGATCAGGAGACCAGAGAGGTATACATGCTAAATGGAAATCCCATGGCTACCTATGAATATTCGTACGATGGTTTCAAGACTGTTGCGGGTACAAAAAGTGGAGCCTCGTTCAACATTAAATTAGATGGGTCACACATCAAATGTGCCGTTAGGGAAAGAGGAGTTGAGGAGTATGTAGGAACCTACGTCCTTGCACCATGTGCCGGAGGAGGCGCTTTCGTATCTCTGTCATCGCCTGCTACCGTAATATGTGAGGGTTTGAATGCCAAGATAAATGCGTTTGTCTCTGCGGATGCATCAACATCTTATACTGTTACCCTGACCCTAGCCGGCAATTCGGTGGGTAGTGAGACAAAATCCACGAACACCGGTGGAACAGCTAACTTTACTGGTATTCCGACATTCCTGCCTAATCCTGGCGTAAATCAGGTGTATGCAACCTTATCCAGTTCTGCCAATGGAGGATGTGAGGATGTAGACATAGCGGCAATTACTATTACCGCTCGACTAAAGCCTGTTTTCACTTATCCTGCAACTTCTTCAATGTGTAATGGTGCCTCAATTGCACTAAGCCCAACAGTTACTTCGAGTGACGGAACACCATTGACATGGACAATTACAACTGCTGGAAGTTCGGGTTTGAGTAGTGAATCGATTAACTCTTCAACAGGTGCATATGCGGCTACTGCTTCGAACACATCAGGTTCAAACTTGACTCCTTCTGTTTCAATTCGTGCAACATATACAACAGGTACGCCGATATCCACTCGTTGCCAAAGTGATATTTCTATTTTGAATTTTACGATTAATTCGGGTCCAGCCATTACATCTCAACCTTCCAACCAGTCTATCACATATGGTGCTGGTGCAAGTTTTTCAGTGACGGCCGCTGGAGAAGGAACGCTGTCTTATCAATGGCAAGAGTATACCAGCAGCTGGGCTAACATTTCCAACGGCGGAATTTATTCCGGAGCCACGACTAGTACTTTGTCCTTATCTAGGCCAACTTTCGCTATGAGTGGCAACAAATATCGTTGTGTTGTTTCCGGTAGTTGTTCTCCCGATGCGACATCAAATGGTAATGCTACCTTAACAGTGGCTAAAAAAGAGTTGACCGTAACAGGACTTAGTATTACGTCAAAGACCTATGATGCCACTACCTCTGCAACGTTAGCAGGTTCTCCCTCCTTGTCTGGAATTGAAGCACTTGACGTAGTTAGCATAAATGGTGCACCTACAGCAACTTACGATAATAAGAATGTAGGTAGCGGCAAGGCGATTACTCTTTCTGCGAACTATACGCTTAGTGGTGCCCAGTCAGGTAATTACTCAATTACGCAACCTTCGCTGACTGGTACCATCACAACCGCAACTGTTACCGTGACAGCGGTGTCAGATACCAAAACTTATGATGGTACAATATCATCATCTGCTTCACCATCTGTAAGCGCTTTGGCTGGTACTGATGTGGTAAGTGTCGCGCCTACCCAATC
>CANHEE010000128.1 GCA_947459655.1 Lewinellaceae bacterium | reverse complement strand
GTCCTGATCCGCTCAAATCACCCCAGTTCCATGTTACATTTTTCTGGTTACGGTTGTAGGCAGCCTCTTGAGATTTGAGGTCAACGCCCACATTCCACCACTGTCTGAAATTGGTCATCAGGTTCTTGGAATCGTAACCAGTACCGTAGCGACCGGTAGCAGACAAATTGGTGTAGTTGATATTTGAACTCACTTTCAGCCGCGAAGTAATGTTGTACCCTGCACCAAAATTAATCAGGTCTTTGGTCATATTACTGTTTGGCAGTATGCCTTTGTCTGTCAGGTGATTGTAGCCAAGCTTAAAATATCCTTTGTCATTGCTACCGTCGATGTTCACGCCATTGTTTGTTCCTACCGCATCCTGGAAAAATGTGCCGGGGTCATTTGCGGCAGCTACCCATGGTGTGGCTTTTTTGTAGTTTGGTGATGAGGGGTCGAATGCATCCCAGTTGTATACAAGTTTGGTAGGATCAAATGGCGCTCCCCAAGATGCATCCTCAGTAGTGGGAGTAACCAAATCAGCCTTGCCGTCACCATCTACGTCGCTCTCAAGAAAATAACCGGAAGCGTCATCATAGTATTTGCCATATCCCTGACCATATTTTTTCTGGTAGGTTGCAAAAGTGCTTTTATCGTATTTACCGTAGTTGGCACCAAGATTTACTGAAACACCCAAACCCTTGTTGCCACCTTTCTTTGTGGTGATCACCACTGCACCATTGGCTGCGCGTGATCCGTAGAGCGCTGTTGCAGCAGCACCTTTGAGAACGGTTAGTTCCGCAACGTCGTCAGCATTGATGTCGGCTGCCGCGTTACCAAAGTCGTAACCTTTGCGTCCCCTTCTTTGGTCGGATGTGTTGGTATTGGAGTTGTCAATTGGCACCCCATCCACCACAAACAGCGCCTGGTTGTCGCCTGTAAGCGATTTGATACCACGCAGCACGATATTGGTAGATCCTCCCATGCTATTGTTGCGCTTGATGTTTAGTCCGGCTACCTTTCCTGCAAGGGCATTGGTAATGTTGCCATCCCGGGATCTGCTGAGGTCTTCTCCTCTAACCTTCTGTGCAGAATAGGCCAGCTCATTTTTGTCTCTCGAGACACCCAGTGCTGTAACGACTACTTCCGACATGATTTTGGAATCTTCGGCAAGCGTAACGTCAACGATGTTGGAAACGCCGACCGCAGTTTCTTGCGTTACAAATCCAACATAACTGAATACCAGAATAGCGCCTGTTGATGGTACTGCTATTTTGTAATTGCCATCCACATCGGTGGCGGCACCGGTAAATGTACCTTTGACGAGGATATTAACCCCAACCACGGCCTCGCCCCTGGCATCAGATACCTTACCTGAGATGGTCCGCTGCGCGAGGATTACCCCGAGACTACAGCAGAACAAAAACATCATGAGTAATTTCTTCATAAGTTTTGAATTTTGTTTAAAATTGTGGTTTAAAAATGCAGTGTTTTGTACATGAAAAATCAGTCGCCGGAGTGAATAATAAATTGGAAGCATTTCGGATTCCTAATTTGCCGGAATAATGGTTTTCATTGTAAATATATTGTAAGGCGTTTGAAATGCAAAATATTTAATAAATTTTTGTTGGGTCTGGTATCAATTTTTTTTATTAATATCAGGGGTTCTGCAATTTATTTTCTTCTGTGTTTTGTATATCAGACATTTATAATTTTTCAAATTGCCATAGCTCACGCATAAATACTGAGAAAATAATCCTATTGGGTTTACTGTTTTCAATCAGTAAATGAAAAAATTCAGATTTTAAACTACACCAGATAAAAACATCATGCAAAACCTCACTCGTTCACTGGGACTGCTTGATGCCACACTGCTTGCAGCGGGCTCAATGATTGGCAGCGGAATTTTCATAGTTAGTGCCGACATTACCAGAAATGTGGGCTGTGCCGGTGGATTGGTGCTCGTTTGGGTAATCACCGGTATCATGATGATATCAGCATCACTTGCCTATGGTGAACTTTCTGCGATGTACCCAAGAGCAGGCGGATTATATGTCTACCTGAGGGAGGCTTTTGGTTCTCTTTTCGCGTTTCTTTACGGCTGGGCATTGTTTGCAGTGATACAGACTGGAACGATAGCAGCTATCGGTGTTGCATTCGGGAAGTTTGCTGCCTACATCTTCCCCTCGCTAGGTGAAAAGAATTACCTCTTTGGTTCCGAGGCTTCATTTCTAAAAGTCAGTGCAGCACAACTGAATTCCATTTTAATGATTGTACTGCTCACTTTTCTCAATACAAGAGGTATAAAAAATGGACGGTGGATACAACTCGTTTTCACATTTGCAAAAATCGCTGGCCTGGCAATGCTCATTGTATTTGGTTTTTCCATCATTGGCGATACTGATTTTCAGCAGATTAATTGGGCAGATTCTTTTCATTTCCGCAAATTAGAGCTGGTTGAAGGCTCAGTGCAGGCAACCAACATCAATGGCTGGTGGCCGCTATTATCGGCTATCGCATTGGCCAGTGTAGGGTCTGTCTTTTCAAGTTTCGGGTGGGATAACATAACTTTTGTTGCTGGGGAAATAAAAAATCCGCAACGAAATCTGGGGCTCAGCCTGGTTCTCGGCGCTACAATTGTCATTGTCATCTATGTGCTTGCCAACCTTGTTTACCTACGCGTTTTGCCATTGGAAGGCATAGCTTTTGCAGACGCTGACAGGGTAGGCATAGCCGCTGCAAATGGTATCTTTGGATCTTGGGGTACAGTGATTATCGCTGTTTTGGTGATGATATCTACCTTTGGGTGCAATAATGGCTTCATCCTGTCGTCAGCCAGGGTTTTCTACACAATGGCACAGGATAAGCTTTTTTTCAAACAAGCTGCAGCGCTCAATTCATATGGCGTTCCTGCCAAAGCGCTGTGGTACCAGTGCGCATGGACTTGCGTGCTATGTTTGAGTGGCAAGTATGGCGATTTACTGGACTATGTGATTTTTGTGGTATTGCTGTTTTACGCCATGGCAATACTCGCGGTGTTTGCCCTTCGACGCAAATATCCAGATGCTGAAAGACCTTACAAGGCTTTTGGTTACCCATTCATCCCGCTTCTGTACCTCGTGCTGACGGCGCTGATTTGTGTGCCGTTGCTCGTGTATAAGCCCACCTACACGTGGCCAGGTCTGCTATTGGTGCTGGCCGGAATTCCCATTTATTATGGTATAAAAAAGGTGGAAAGTTGAAATTAGCCCTCTTTTCTAAAAGTCTTTAGGGTCAAAACGGTGATTTCAGGTAGAATGCCTACACGTCCTGAAAAAGCCAGGAATCCAAAACCTCTGTTGATGTGCAAGTACTTTTCAAGCTCCTGATATAATCCCGCCCATTTTGAGTAGCGGTACTGAATCGGACTCCATCTGAAGTTACCAAGTTCAACACCCATTTGGGCGCCGTGGGTATGTCCGGATAATGTAAGGTGAACATGTGTTTTATGGTTCCTGATTTGCTTTTCCCAGTGTGTTGGATCGTGAGACAACAGAATTTTAATAGTATTTTCCTGAATGCCCGATATTGCTTTTGCAAAATCACCATACTTGGCAAATCCGTGTCCCCAGTTTTCAACACCGATCAGGTTAATTTTCTTTCCATTTTTTTCAATATCAAGGTGTTCATTGACCAGTAACCTGAACCCCATAGATTCGTGATATCTGACCAGTTGCTGTAGGTTGTCCCTTTTTTCCTCGATGGAATTCCAGAATTTGTAATCACCATAATCGTGATTACCGAGGACTGAATATTTTCCAAGCGGGGCATTAAGTGATTTAAAAGCATCAAGATAGGGTTCGACTTCACTTGCTTCATTGTTGACAAGGTCACCGGTGAAAACAATTATATCCGACTGCTGCTGATTGACCAGATAGAGCCCCTTTTTTACCGCCTCGGGATTGTCAAAACTTCCTGCATGGAAATCTGAAATCTGAGTTATGGTAAATCCCTCGAATTCATCGGGTAGGTCAGTGAAGAAGAGTTCATGCTTTCGTACTGTATATTCATATTTCCCCCTAAGCATCCCATAAACGATTGCTGCAAATGGCACCGCGGCAGCCCCTAAGGCAAACTTTGAGATAAATGCCCTTCTACCAGGGATAAACTCCGGTGAAGAGCTCTTGAAGATAGCAAAATATGCACCCTGTGCCAGTCTGCTGACATCTTCCATCCACAAAATGCCGATAAATATGAGCTTTGGGATAATGAGCAATATAAAGCAATTGATGGCTACAATCTGAATACTTTGGATGCCCTTTGTTCTGTCGGCAGCAAATAGTGCACAGCTTAAGAGCAAATAAAATGAGGAGTTTATTGCCCAGAAAATCCAGTAAACAGTCATGGGCATCATGCCCGAAGCCGAGTCACTGTAAATGCTCCTGATGCCCTGCAACAGATACAAATCTATTAGGTAAAAAATGCCAAGTAGAATGAAAAGGAAGAAATAACCCATCTGTAAACTGACGACTCAGTCGTTAAGATATTTTCTAAGAATTAGATTTTCAATTCTTTCCGGGAGCTTGTGACATTAATCATGTCACCTAATGACAAGGCTTACACGTCAGAATTGACATAATAAATTCAAGGCCCATATTTTTGTATCGTTAAACGTTCAATTTATTGTTAACCAAATATTATAATTTATGAAAAAGAACATTTTGATTGCAGCGCTAACCCTAATTACCGCAGGCATTGTTTCTGCACAGTCCGGGAGCATTTACGCCGGTGGAAACCTTGGAATCAACACACAGTCCGTAAAATTAGAGTCCACCGGTACAACTTTGAAATCCAATTCCTGGCAAGTTGCACCAGAAGTTGGCTATTACGTAACAGATGACATCGCTGTTGGTTTGATGCTTGGCATCCGCGGCGACAAAAATTCACTTGACACCAAAACGACCGTTTTTCAGCCAACATTGTACGGCAGACGATTCTTTAAGATGAGCGACGCATTTAACTTGTTTGCAGGTCTCAACCTAGCCGTGAGTACTGACAAAATTGAACCTAAAAATGCTACTTCTGCCAACACAGATAAGTCCACCGGTTTTGGAGCGGGAATTGACCTTGGCGGAACATACAAATTGTCTGATAGATTTACCATTATAGGCCGTTATGCCGCGCTTGGATGGAGTTCAACTACTGAAAAAACAGGCAGCACAAAAACGCATACCACGACAGACTTCGGTTTTAATGTACTTTCCCTTGGACCACAGTTTACAGTGGGAATCTACTATACCCTGAATTAGCTTTTAACCCCAAAAACGTCCATGGCAATCGGATCAATACGATCCGGTTGCTTTTTTTTTGCTACGAGCCGCCATTGTCTTTGCTCTGGGGTCAACACACCTTTGATTGCGTGCACTTTCGGCCAACTTTTAGACCGTGCTTTTGTATTAATTTTCTTAACTTTGCCCCATGATTTAACAGGTAAAAAAGCGAGAAAATGCTGAATTTTATAGAAGAATTGAAATGGAGAGGAATGCTGCATCAGTCGATGCCGGGTGTTGAGGAAGTTCTGTCGGCTGGAAAATGTGTCGGTTATATTGGTTTTGACCCAACAGCTCCATCGCTGACCATCGGAAATTATGTGCAACTGATGCTTTTGTCTATGTTTCAGAGAGCGGGCCATCAACCCATTGTGCTGATGGGCGGAGCTACAGGTAGGATAGGAGATCCATCCGGAAAGGACAAAGAGCGCGAACTGAAATCATACGAGGAGCTCGATGCCAATCTCGCTTTTCAGGTGGAGCAAATGAAGAAATTTCTCAATTTCGAGACCGGCGACAACAGAGCATTGCTTGTAAACAATTACGATTTTTATAAGGACATGAATGTTCTGGATTTCTTGAGAAATGTAGGAAAAACGCTGACGGTCAATTACATGCAAAGTAAGGATTCTGTAAAAAAGCGAATTAATGTTGAAGAGGGTGGTGAAGGGATGAGTTTCACGGAATTCAGCTACCAACTTCTGCAGGGGTATGACTTTCAATGCCTCTACGACCGATACAACTGCATTATACAGATGGGCGGATCCGATCAGTGGGGAAACATCACCAGCGGTACGGAATTTATCCGTAGAAATGTAGGAGGGAAGGCCTATGCAATCACGACACCCTTGCTAACCAAATATGATGGTACGAAATTCGGCAAATCAGAACAGGGTAACATCTGGCTAGATCCTAAAATGACTTCTCCATATCGGTTCTACCAGTTTTGGATCAATAGTGCAGATGCCGATTTGCCGAAGTATTTTCGGTATTTTTCGATGAAAAGCAGAGAGGAGATTGAAGCATTGGAGGCAGAGTATGCCGGCAATCCAAATCAGTTGAAGAAAATTCTGGCCGAGGAACTGACTCGAAGAATTCATTCTGATGAAGATTTTGAGTCCGCATTTGAGGTTACTTCAATTGTTTTTGCGAAGGGAGACAGGTCCATGCTTGAAAAAATAAGGCCTGCTCAATTTGAGGAAATTGCCGAGAGTATCGGCATCAGACTTTCGCGTCAGATTTTGTCTGAAGGGGTAGGCATCGTTCAGCTCCTAGCTGCTGAAGGCGCACAGGTGTTTTCCTCCAATTCTGAGGCTCGAAAAGCAATAATTAACAACGCAGTTTCGCTTAACAAATCGAAAGTCAACAACCACGAGCTGATGGTTACAGCAGCTGACCTCATCCACGACAGATATATGTTCATCGAAAACGGAAAAACGAAAAAAATTGTGCTGGATTTCAGTTAGAATCGGTCTAGTGCATTGACACTCTCAGTTTCCTGCGAACAATACAAATCTATGGAACGATAATGACTGAGGTAGCCGGATTGCGGATGGAAAATATTCCGTAGCCGTTTTTGATATTAGAATTCACTGTTACAGATTCGCCGAAGAAATTTCCAAGGCTCTGTCCTTTTGCCTCGATTGAATTTTCATACAGGAATTTTTGCTTTGAAATACCAAATACGGAAAGGGTTATTTTTATTCGTCTGGCATTGAAAATATCAAATGACGGATTGGTAAAGGAAAGCAGACTTTGGGTTACCGGTGCGAATCCCAGTTTCACATCAAATTTTTTGCCATTGAATTTTTCATCACTGATAAAGTGATTGAAATTTCCGAGATCGGCAAAAAATCCATCCTTTGAGAGTACTTTATCTAGGTAAAAATATTCAGTCGAATTCAGTCTGCTTCCACTCATTGTATCCAGAAGAGTGCTTTCTGCAGAGATCATGTAGTAGTTTTCTTCCCCTGGATCATCAAGACCAAATCCTACCAGGTCATATTTTTCTCCGGGATTGAAAAGGTCGTTGGTTTTGAAACTTTTGTACTGAAAAAAAGGATTTGTTACCCTCGGAATATCAGGGATTTCCTGTGCTGCTTCAGCAGTTTCAAAGTCGCCGTTCTCTACTTTTATCACGTAAGTCCCCTTGTCTGAAAAAAGCCCCTTTGCTCCATTGAATCTGTAAAGTAGGGCGTTTTCATCAAAATATTTACCCGCGTATGGTATTTCTGTAACGAGGATATTGTTGCGGAATAGACTTACTTTGCACTTGTCAAGTCCATCGGTATTGATGGTTTCGCCGACATTTCTGGTTTTTCCCACAAGCACTTTGAAAGTGTCTTCTCCCACGGTATAATTACAGTTGATGACCAGTTTGTTTTTTATAGTTGGGAC
>CANHEE010000127.1 GCA_947459655.1 Lewinellaceae bacterium | reverse complement strand
CCTCGTAAAGGTCGAGAACGGCCACTTTAATTTTTGACATAAATTTCAGTTGTGCCTACTACCCCCATTCAAATGAAATTGTGGGAGTGCCGTAGCGCTGAAAAGGTTCTGCGGACAAACAAGAAAAAAAGCCCTGATGTTCAATTTATCAGGTGGCAAAAAAAATGCCGATTCTGCAGAAGGGAAATTAACCTTTTTTCAGTTACCCGGTTTACAGACCTTCATTCAGACCTATATTTAGTTTTTTCTGGTTTTAGGATTGGCTTTTGGAGTTGACTTACCATTTGCCGGAACAGATGTTTGTTTACCTGCGGCTTTGGTGTTTTTCAGAGTTGTATCGGGAAGGGTGTGGTCATATGCTGCATTTCGGAGATAAGAGCCCCAGGTACAGTTGTCGCGGCCATCTTTGTGCACCATTGCCCTCTCAATAGCGTAATCGGCCATGGTTTCAACGACCCATTCAAAGTTTTCGGCACCGACCGAATGTACATCCGCATCCGGAGCAGGATTGCAGAAATCTATAGCGATCGGAATGCCGTCGCGAACTGCAAATTCAACGGTATTGAAATCATAACCAAGGCCATTGCAGAGTGCCAAAACATACTTCTCGATGGTATCCAGAAGTCCGGGAGTCACTTTGTGATCTGCAACGTAGCGCAGATGATGTGGATTACGCGGCTCATACTGCATAATGCGCACATGTTTGCCTCCAATACAATAGCAACGCCAGTAGGAATCAAAATCAATCGCCTCCTGCAACATCATGACGAGTTGCCCGGTTTCATTGTATGCCTTAAAGAAATCTGCTTCAGAATCTAGTTTATACACTGATTTCCAGCCACCTCCTGCGTGTGGTTTCATAAAAGCCGGAAAGCCTATGTAATCAAAAATTTCCCTCCAGGACAACGGAAACTTAAGGTTGCTGAACGACCTTTCGGTGGTATCATCAGGCCTTACCTTTGAGGGCAGAAGAACTGTTTTAGGTACGGGAATCCCCAGCTTGACAGCCAGTGCGTTATTGAAAAACTTCTCATCTGCCGACCACCAGAAAGGGTTGTTGATGACCGCCGTCCCGCAGATAGCTGCATTTTTCAGGTACGCCCTATAGAAAGGCACATCGTGCGAAATCCTATCTACAATCACTGCATATTCTGTTGGTGCAGCCTGCTGAACCTTGTCTACCGTCACAAATTCCGCCTTTATTGGCAGTCCGCCAGCCTTCGCTTTCTGATTGACCCGATCGACAAAAGCAGGTGGGAAAGTCGATTCCATTCCAAAGAGAATACCTATTTTTTTCATTTCGCTTTTTGTACCGTGATTTGCAAAGTACGAGACAAAGGTAATTTTTTTCGCTGTTTTTACTTTAACAGAAGTCGGAATTGTAGCCTACAGCTTATTCCTACTGTTTATTTTAACGAATTTAGCCACACTTTTTTCATTTTTGCAGCCGCTAAAGTCACCATTTAAATTTGCGCTCTATGAAAATTTACATCAACGAAAAACCGATCCTGTTGCTGGACGAGGAAAATGCTGCAAAAGCGCCGAAAACCGAACAGACACTCAGTGTTGTTTACAGGGGTAATGTAAAACTCTTCCATCAGGTTGTTGACATCTTTGAAAAGAAAAACAACTATGATTCCGCTGTGATTGTGGGTAAGGATGCTGAACAATTGATAAAGGACTTTCGCGGAATTTTCAAGAACATCAGTGCAGCAGGTGGCATTGTTTTCAATGATGAAGATAAAATACTTGCTATTTTCCGCCGAGGCCACTGGGACCTTCCTAAGGGAAAAATTGACAGCGGAGAATCGGAAAGCAAAGCTGCGATGCGGGAAGTACGCGAAGAAACGGGCATAAACGACCTGCAGTTGATCAGACCGGTGGGCATCACTTACCATATTTACACTCAAAACAAAAAGAGAATTCTTAAACCCACCCATTGGTTTGCCATGCGTACGCGAGATGCAGTTCTGATTCCACAGACAGAAGAAGATATTGAATCTGCGGAGTGGTTGAGTAAGGCTGAACTGCTTCAAGAAAACAGGGTCATTTACCGCAATATCACCGAAATACTGGGTATGTTGTAAGACTTACCCAATGCACTACATCATTGAAATTCCACCAACCGATATTTTCTTCTCCGCAACAGAATAGCCCTGTCGGCGCGTACGCCGACAGGGCTATCATTTCCCAGGAAGCGGGCTGGAAAAATCTGTACCTATCTTTGTAGTTGTATATATCCTGAGTGGCGGTTGCCTGCACCATCTTCAAAAATATAGAAGTAGGTTCCGTCAGGAAGTTTCTGACCTGAGCTTGTGCCATCCCAGTTGTTGGTATAGTGCTCCGTTTCAAAAACCTGGCTACCCCATCGGTTAAACACCGACAATTTATTTTGAGTGAATCTTTCAACACTTTCGATAGTAAAGTAGTCGTTGACGCCGTCGCCATTCGGTGAAAATCCTGTGTAAATCAGTACTTCATTGCAAAGTACGCTCAATTTGACACCACCCTTTCCACATCCATACTCATTGCAGACCATATAAATAAGTTCGTCCTCCCCGCAGAATCCGGAGTTTGGTTTATAGGTCAGCAGACCATCCTCACTGATCTGAGCGTTTCCTGAAGTAGGTTTTCTGAAAAGAGAAACATCGCGGATTGATCCGGAAATTTTATCGTTTTCAAATACATTGAGCGTTAAAGCTGCATCCTGTCGAACCACAGCCCTATCGGTAAGCGTCAGAGGCATACTGGCCGGTCTATCAACGACATTGATGCTGAGCATTAGGGTGTCGCATTTTCCACTTTCATCACAACGCTGCAAGCAGGCCTTTTCAACTCCCTTTTCAATTCCTTTGCATAAAAGTATATTGCTTCCGGGCAACACTTTGATTTCAGAATATTCGCCTGACTCCAGCTTACAAACGTTAGCAACAGTGAAGCCCTTTGAATTCGGCCGAATACCCTTGATCTTTATGCTATCAACCATTCCAACGATTATAGTGCTGTTGTCATGAAGAATATCTAGACAGATGACCCTGACTTCAAGTGAATCTACACAGGCGGTTTGCAGATTGGTAAATTTTAACCTGTGTATGCCCTGCGAAAGTCTAATTTTCGTTACAGGTAGTGAATCCTGACCTGTTATTCCACCGGTCAACGCGCGACCATTATCGGTAACTGAATAGTCTGAAATCTCTGCAAAAGGAATTTCAACCAAAAGGTCTGCACCCTGACTGCACTCAACAGCAGACAGTATTTGTTTGTCGGCAGCAATAAAATTACCACAAGGTGATGGTGGCACGCACTTGATGGTAAGTCTGACCGTATCTGTGCAACCTGTAAGACGGTTTACAAATACCAGAAGATGGTCGCCAATATTCAACCGCAATGCAATATTCCTGGAAACAATTAACAAATTAGGCTCAAATTTGGCCAGCACCTGATTGTCCAAGGCAGTTATTTCCATAGCACTGTAGTATTTCCTGAAATCTCCTCCTATTATTACAAAGCCAGCAGCATCAACGCTCCAGTTGCCGGCACTGTCCCATACATTCATTGAATCCACCAATTCAGGGATACTATTGAATATTCCGCTGAAATGACTGCTGTCTACCGACCATGATTTTAACTTGTATGGGCCTGTTGGATTGGAAACCACCAGTGCGTAGTAAGAATAATCAATCAGTGTGTCTGCATTGCAACCCGAAAATCCTGAATTTAAAACAACGCCATTATCGCTGATACTGTAATTGGATAAATCCGCAATTTTCAGTTCTGTGCAGAGCTGTAAAGCTGTAGTGCAATTGCTTGTTGTCAGCGTATCGGGTCCGAAATATGCATCGAAATGGCAAGACTCGCCGCACCGCACATGTACCCTCAGGGTGTCGGTGCAACCCGTGTGTTTATCCATGGCAACGAGGATGGTTAAACCCGAATCAAACTTCATCTGACTACCTTTTGCAACGACATAGGTGCTCCAGTTGAGCAATGCAGAAGCCGAAGTGCCTGTTTTGGTTACCCGCATTGACCCGTAGACATTACGCAGATTACCACCACTGATGATCTGTTTTTTGGTATTCAGTTTCCACTGCCCGTTGCTATCCCATACATTCATCGAATCCAAAAGTGCCGGAACGTTGTTAAATTGACCACTGAAAACTTTCCCATTGATAGACCAGCTGTTGAGTGTGTATGGCCCAAAGTCGCCCAATCCCGGCAGAATGGTGTAATTGTAAAACAACACAGTATCGGAGTCGCATCCTATAAATCCATTTGTATAGGTTTGGCCGTTGACCGTAAATAGGTAATTGTACAGGCTATCTGCCGGAATACCGAGACAGGTTGCCGCAGTATCTTTGCAGTCCCGAACGTACAGATGGAGGTAATTATCACTGAACACGCCCGCATCACAATTGTTTGGTCCGGATATTGGCAAAATGCGGAATATGAATACCGTTGTATCGCAATAGCCCGCATCGTTGCAAGCCATGACGGACACGACGTCCGTTCCAATATTGCTTTTAGCGGTGTAGGTCAGACAGCCATTTTTGTCCACTGCAAAGATTCCGAATGCCGAACTGGAATTTCCTCCGATGATTGAATAGGAAATTTTGCCTATTCCCGCAAAACCGGGTTCAATGCTGACACATTTCTTTGTACTTTCACCTACAAAAATCTGTGTGACAATGGTATCTGTAACGAGCGGTTTACAGACCACACTCACGTTTATGGTATCTGTACAATTTTCATTGAGTCGTTTGAAAGTAACCCTGTGAAATCCTTTTGACAGCTCAATTGCTGAACCAAAGGCAATTATGCCATCGTTTGGCTTGAGTGTCGCATAGGAATTCAGCGCAGCAAGCTGCCGTATTCTCATCGTTCCATAGTCGGAAACTGTTCCACCTTTCCGAACAATCAGATACTGTGCAGGCAGGTGCATCCAGTTTGCCGTGGGATCCCAGACCCTCATGGAGTCTACAAGATCATGCGCATTTGAAAATCTGCCAATATAATCATGACCATGGGCAGTCCACTGCAGCATTTCATAGGGTCCAATGCTACCCTGTCCCAACAAGGTGAAATAGGAATACGAAACGATGCTGTCAAATTTGCAAGCCAATGTCGATCCATTATAAATGAAGCCATCTACTGCAAGATTTCTGCTTAGGTAATCGCTTTGCGGTATATCCAGACACAAATAGCCTTTTGCATCACAATCCTGAATTACAACCAGTTCACTGCTGGAATTTCCGCAGCCTTTTTCACAGATCTTAACTTTAATTTTGGCTCCGACCGTATCCAGTGCGGCACATATCAAGCCACCACCACCCTGCGCGAGCAACTGATGCAGAGCGCTCATCTTAGTCGCTCCGACAATAACCGAGGCACTGATGTTAAGGGTTGAAGGGTTATACACCAAAGTGTGTACACTATACCATCCACTGTCGGATACATTGAAGGAGGCACTGCTTTGCAGTGCGGAGATTGTATCATTGTCTGGTCCTGTTAATAAGTAGACTACTTGGAATGAATCCGGAACTACCGGAGCCAAAGATGCATTTGCAGAAATGACAGCAGAATTATTCACAAGGCATATGGGTGACTGAACCGGCAACAAATCGCCGGCAGATGGTCTTTTGTTCTTGACACTAAAACCAAATGTTACTGAGCATCCCGCCACTAAAGAATCCGAGATACTTACACTGTAGAATCCTGGTGGCAAACCGAATCTACGGTTGCCTTCTGTATTAATCTGACCCAAAGTGGTATCCCAGATGTAGGTAAAAACCTGACCTGTACTGTCGGTCGTAATGTCTATTGACCCGTTGCTTGTGCAGTCTACATCAACCACATGCACATTTTTAATTTTCGGTAAAATACAAGGGTTGCAATCTTTTCCGACAACTATATTGTTGCCTGAGAAATTGCATACACCACTGTAAACCGTTACGGAATACATTCCTGGCGTAAGATTGATTCGATCTTTTACATTATCAGTTCCGGCAACATCAGCCCAGTCATATCTATAGGTTCCCGTAGCCCCGCTCGCGTTCAAAGTTATTGAACCAAGACTATCACATGTAGCGTTGACTACCTGATAATTGACATTTACCCAAGTATTCACAGTTATATCAACGAAAGCATCACTGGTACAATCACCATCTACTAACCTAATAAAATACCTACCGCTCATTGATGCGGTAGCATTGGCTACGCTCAGGGTATTACCTGTATAAGTAGTGCTGTCAGGTGCAGTCCAAGTGACGTTGCCACCACCGACAAATGCCATCAGGTGAAGGGTATCGCCTTCACAGAAAACTTTCATGCCACTCAGAAATATTGGTTTGTCTAAAACTGTGATCCGCGCTGACGAACTAACTGAATTGCCACAATTGTCTGTGGCCGTCCATGTACGGGTAATTACCCTTTGTCCATTTTGATGATTCGAAATGCTTTCATCAAATGTGATGGCCACCTTTTTGTCACAATTATCAAATGCACACACACAATTTGGGGATGGAATTTCATCACCACAATATAGGGTAAGATCTTCCGGTACAGAGAAAAGGACAGGGACTACTGTATCGTAAACTGAAATAATTTGAGTTCTGACTTCAGTATTTCCACAGTTATCAGTGGCAGTCCAGGTACGGGTCAACGTGTAAGAATCTACGCAAGATCCATTCGTTCTGGTTTCTGAGTAGGAAATACTGACACTCGTATCACAATTGTCTGTAGCGGTTGGACTCGCAGGAGATGGTACTGCATTGCACTCAACCGTCAAATTCGATGGCACACCATCCAATATAGGCTTTTTAGTATCTCTCACAGTAATAATCTGCTGGCCTGACGTACTGTTTCCACAGTTGTCTGTGGCCGTCCAAGTACGCGTCAGGACATATGAATCTGCACAGGAACCATTGCTCCGAAGATCAATGTGGTTAATGTCTACGTATTTATCGCAGTTATCAATAGCACACACGCAATTAGGCGAAGGAATTTCATCATTGCAATTAATCGTTACATCTTCCGGTACAGAGATCAAAGTAGGAGAAGTTGCGTCAATCACTACTAAAATTTGTGTAGCCACAACAGCATTCCCACAGTTGTCTGTGGACGTCCAGGTACGGGTTAAGATATAAGAATCAACGCAGCTGCCGCTCGTTCTGGTTTCTGAGTAAGAAATACTGACACTCGTATCACAATTGTCAGTAGCCGTAGGACTCGCAGGAGACGGAATAGCATTGCACTCAACCGTAACATTCGATGGTACGCCAGCCAAAACTGGCTTTTGTGTATCTCTCACCGTAATAATCTGCTGATCTGAAGTGCTGTTTCCACAGTTGTCCGAAGCTGTCCAGGTACGGGTCAGGGTGTAGGAATCAACACAACTGCCATTCGTTCTGGTTTCTGAGTAGGAAATACTGACACTCGTATCACAATTGTCAGTAGCCGTAGGACTCGCAGGAGACGGAACAGCATGGCACTCAACTATCACATTCGATGGTACGCCGGCCAAAACTGGCTTTTGTGTATCGCGAACTGTAATCATTTGCTGACCTGAAGTGCTGTTGCCACAGTTGTCCGTAGCTGTCCAGGTGCGTATCAAATTAAATGACTCCATGCACAAACCATACTTGCGAACCTCAAAGTACGAGACCTCAACACTTACATCGCAATTGTCTGTTGCAGTTAGGAAGGCGGGACTAGGTACATTATTGCACTCAACCGTCACATTCGATGGTACGCCAACCAATACAGGCTTTTGGGTATCGCGAACCGTAATCATTTGCTGACCTGAAGTGCTGTTT
>CANHEE010000126.1 GCA_947459655.1 Lewinellaceae bacterium | reverse complement strand
TTTAAGGTAAATGTAAGCATTTTAGATAAAATATGAAAACATTCCCATGAAAGTCATTAAAGTTAAAATGTAATCTGCCATTCGGATGTATTTTTCGCTTCTTTGCGGCTGCAACTGTTGCTTTGTTGGAGGCTTAGTTCTTGTCGGTGAGTAGAAAATTTTGCCGTCAATTCGCGATTATTTTTTTGCGTCTTCGCGGCTGAGGAATTAGTCTTGCTCAAGGCTTAAGTTCCTAATGGATTGCAGGAAATGTAGCCACGAATTCGCGAAGGATATTTTTGCAAAAACATTTAGACTGTATTTTTCTTGTTCTCACTTCTTTTCAAGGCTCTGTCATTTCTGTCATTATCCTATTTCCCCGATTGCCTCCCCACAATATGCTTGATTTAGCAGGAAAGTTATATTTTTGAATCCAAAATCAAGCTAAAAATGGATTCAAGAATAAAATCGGCTTTTGGGTTTGCAGTTTTGCTTTGCGGACTGCTGTCAGGCTGTCAGATCAAGACCAACGACCAACAAAAAAACAAAGTTGTCACTCCGGCAGCGCCTGCCTTTCGTAAAGAGGCGCCCGAATGGTTTAAAGACGCAGTAATTTACGAAGTCAATATCAGACAAAGCAGTAAAAAGGGAACCATCAATGAATTTATACCTCAACTTTCCCGCCTCAAACAAATGGGCGTAGATGTCTTGTGGCTCATGCCCATATATCCGATTTCAAAAACCAAAAGGAAGGGCAGACTTGGCAGTCCGTACTCCGTCCGCGATTACCGTGCCGTCAATCCCGACCTCGGAACCATCGAGGATTTTGACCGGCTGGTGCAGTCTGCGCACGGGATGGGAATGAGGGTGATACTGGATTATGTGCCCAATCATACCGGCTGGGATAACGCCTGGATAAAAGACCATCCCGATTGGTATATGAAGTCCGCAGACACCATCAGGCATCCGTTCGATAAAAATGGCAAAAGCACTGACTGGTTTGATGTAGCCGAACTTGACTACGACAACGAGGACTTGTGCAATGAAATGATCAGTTGCATGAAGTTCTGGGTGAAGGAGCACGACGTTGATGGGTACCGTATGGATGTGGCTGATATGGTCCCTAACAATTTTTGGGAGAAAGTTCGTCCCGAACTACAGGCCATCAAACCGGTGCTGATGATCAGTGAATCAGAAGGTAGTCCGGAGCACTTTGAATCCTGTTTTGAGACAAATTATGGCTGGCAGATGCATACTTTGATGAATGAGCTGGCTCAGGGTAAAAGAAAAATTGGAGATATTGACAAGTTGTACCGTCGATTCAAAACCGAAAATCCTGCGGACGCGACCCAGTTGCTTTTCATTACCAATCACGACGAAAATTCGTGGAAAGGCTCTGAGTTGACCCGTATGGGAAAGGCGAAAAATGCCATGGCGGCATTTTGTTTCACCTTCCAGGGCGTTCCGCTGATGTATACTGGTCAGGAATTTGAAAACAGAAAACAGCTCGCTTTTTTTGAGAAAGACGATCTCGATTATGAAAAGCTAAACCGTTCCCATCCAGAGTTTTATCGCAAACTCATCGCACTAAAGCATCGCAATAAGGCCTTGTGGAATGGCATGTATGGTGGTACAGTTGCGAAGCTTCCGGTGGATGACCGCAATAATGCAATTTATGCATTTCAGCGCGTCAAAGACGATGAAAAGGTGCTGGCGATTTTCAACTTCAGTCCCGAACCACAGAAAACCAAGATCATCGGAAAAGAAGCGGGGGGACAGTACCTGGAGATTTTTTCCGACAAACGCTACAACATTGTAGAAAATATGCCCCTGCAGTTGCCCGCATGGGGATTCCTAATATTTGAGAAAATCAACACGACCGGTGAATACAAAAAATAAAGTTTTCCACCTGAAAACCTGCGGCACCTGCCGCAAAATCATCGCCGCCATCGCTGCCGAGGAGAAGTGCGAGCTGCAGAACATCAAGCAAGAACACATCTCTCCGGAAGAACTGGATTGGGCTGCAGGAGTAACTGGTTCCTACGAATCGCTTTTCAGTCGCAAGGCCATCAAATACCGGGAGCTGGGGCTTGCTGATCAACAACTCAGTGAGCAGGACTACCGTCGTCTCATTTTGTCGGACTATTCCTTTCTGAAAAGACCGGTGCTGTTTATCGGCGGGGAGGTATTTGCCGGCAATGCGCCAAAAACAGTAGAGGCTGCAGCGGCAAAGCTGGCAAAATTGGGCTGAGAAAACGCTACTCACCAAAATCGACATTCCGTCGAAAAGCGCATCCCAGTTCGATGATGGAGTCTGTCTTGGCAATTCCCTGGATGTTGTCTATCTTTTCGTACAGAACCCTTCGCATATGGGCGTGATTTCTCGCAACGATGCGAAGGTAGAGTGTGTACGTCCCAGTAATATAATAGCATTCGATGACCTCCGGGATTTTCTTCAACTCTTCGATGATTCGTGCAGAATCCTGGTCTTTTTCGAGGGTGATTCCGGTAAATGCGCCCCAGTCGTACCCGAATTTTTTCTCATCAAGCTCTGGCTTTATTCCTCTGAGCGCACCCTGCTCCAGCAGTTTATTCACCCGCTGGTGGACCATAGTATTGGAGATTCCAAGTTCGGTGGCAATCAGTGAAAAGGCCTTCCGTCCATCCGATTCCAGTTGCTTCAGGATTAACAGGTCGTATTTGTCGAAATTAACCATCGCTTAAAAAAAGTTATATTTATTATAATTTGTAAAAATAAGTTAAATATGACACAAATATAATTTATTTTAAGTCAAAATAGAAATAAAAGTGAGCCTTTACGCCACAAAAAGTATATTTTTGCAGTTTATTGAGTAATGGTGGATTCTGCTGTCTCCAACGAAGCAGGACTCATACTAAAAAAACACGCATGTCAGCTAACGCAAAATTAACACAGGCGACCGGCAGCCTGACGGAAAAATACATTCAGCTCGAAGATCAATACGGAGCGCACAATTACCACCCCCTTCCCGTTGTACTTGAGCGGGGAGAGGGGGTTTTCCTATGGGATGTAGAAGGAAAAAAATACTACGACTTTCTTTCTGCTTATTCGGCTGTCAACCAGGGACATTGTCACCCAAGAATCGTCGGGGCGCTTACAGAGCAGGTCCAAAAACTGACGCTGACCTCCCGCGCGTTTCACAACAATATGCTCGGACAATTTGAGGCTTTTGTCACTGCATTGTTCGGTTACGATAAGGTGCTGGTAATGAATTCGGGCGTAGAAGCTGTGGAAACAGCCCTTAAACTATGTCGAAAATGGGCCTATGAGGTCAAGGGCATCCCTGAAAACAGGGCGAAAATTGTGTTCGCCGAAGGTAACTTTCATGGAAGAACCTTGGCAGTTATTTCAGCCTCCACCGACCCGCAGAGCACCACCAACTTCGGACCATTTATCGGGGGGGTAGAACATGTGCCGTACAATGATTTGCACGCTTTGCGTATCATGTTTGCTGCACATCCCGATATAGCAGGTTTTATAGTTGAGCCTATTCAGGGTGAAGCAGGCGTGGTTGTCCCAGATGACAACTATCTCGCCGGTGTACGGGAATTGTGTAACGAGTTCAACGTGTTGTTCATCGCAGATGAAGTGCAGACTGGGGTGGCCAGAACCGGAAAACTACTCGCGAGTTGTGGCAATTGCAGCTGTGCAGGTCCTTGTGAGGGTCGCTATAGTTCCCGACCAGATATTTTAATTCTCGGTAAGGCTGTTTCCGGTGGGGTATATCCGGTATCGGCAGTGTTGGCCAGTGATGAAATCATGTTGACCATCAAGCCTGGCGAGCACGGTTCCACATTTGGGGGCAATCCGCTGGCTTGTGCTGTGGCAATGGAGGCATTGCAGGTTGTGCTAGACGAAAAACTGGCAGAAAATGCCGAAAAAATGGGCAAAATATTACGCGAGGGGCTTCTTGAAATTGCGGCCAAAAACCCGCTGGTAAAAACCGTCAGGGGAAAAGGACTGCTCAATGCCATCGTCATCAATTCAGACGAGTCTTCCTCTCTCGGATGGGACATTTGTATGGAATTCAGTCGTAATGGCTTATTGGCCAAACCTACACATGGCAACAAAATCAGGTTTGCGCCACCACTGGTCATCAATGAAGCCCAGATTCGAGAGTGTTTGGCCATTATCGACAAATCACTGCAGGCATTCAAATGAGAGCGGTGCTGATTTCAGTCCGGAAAGCGGAAAGTCAAAGTTTTTAATTTATCTTTGTGACCGAATTTTATTTTACATTGAACAAAGCCACCACCATACGGCAGAATTAACATGCAATACTACAACAACATCATCGAGACGATCGGAAACACACCGCTGGTGAAATTAAACCACATCACGAAGGACATTCCTGCGCTGGTGCTTGGAAAGATTGAGTACTTTAATCCTGGACATTCTATTAAAGACAGGATTGGTATCAAAATGCTGAACGATGCTGAAGCCAGTGGCCGTCTGAAGCCCGGTGGAACCATCATTGAGGCAACTTCAGGAAATACCGGTATGGGCCTTGCACTGGCAGCTGCGGTGAAAGGCTATAAGTGTATATTTACCCTTACCAGTAAAGTGGCGACTGAAAAAATTGATATCCTTAAAGCTGTTGGTGCTGAGGTAATCGTTTGTCCGTACGATGTAGCACCCGAAGATCCTGCTTCCTACTATTCAGTGGCTGCCAGACTTGCGGAAGAGACACCCAATGCACTGAATTTCAACCAATACGATAACCTTTCGAACCGGATGGCTCATTACGAAACTACCGGTCCGGAAATCTGGCAGCAAACAGATGGTAAAATTACCCACTTGGTCTGTACTGCCGGTACAAGCGGCACCGTGACAGGGACGGCCATGTATCTGAAGGAGAAAAACCCAAACATCAAAATTTGGGGAATAGATACCTTCGGTTCTGTATTGAAAAAATACCATGAAACCGGAATGGTAGACGAGAATGAGCGCTACTCCTATCTTTCAGAAGGATTTGGAAAAGATACTGTTCCCGGCAACCTCGATGTGTCAGTAATTGATCACTTTGAAAAAGTGAGTGACAAGGATGGTGCATTCATGTGCAGAAGACTGGCCAGTGAAGAGGGTCTGTTTCTTGGCTATTCCTGCGGTTCGACACTTGCCGGATTCATGCAGCTGGCCAATCAGGTGAAGGAAGGAGATGTAGTGGTTTGCATTTTTCATGACCATGGCAGTCGTTATGTGAGCAAGGTTTACAACGACAACTGGATGCGTGAAAAAGGATTAATGGAATAAACCCACGGTTCTGTGAAAAACGAAATAGCGATTTTATATCAGGATGACGCTATTGTCATCGTATCAAAACCATCCGGTGTGCTCAGCATACCGGATCGTTTTGATGCCACGAAACTCAATCTTTATCACTTCCTAAAGCAAAAGCTTGGCGAAATATATACTGTCCATCGGATAGATCGGGAGACGAGTGGCATCGTATGTTTTGCCCGTACGGTTGAGGCGCACAAGTCGCTTTCCAGACAGTTTGAAGAGCGCAGTGCGGAAAAGTACTACCTGGCTCTTGTTGAAGGCAGGATGCACGCCTCGGAAGGAATCATCGACAAACCCATTGCCGAAAGTATGACTGAACCAGGAAAGATGGTCATCGCCAGAAGAGGAAAGGAGTCGGTTACACATTGGCGGGTATTGGAAACCTTCAACCACTACACCCTCATCGAGGCCGATATTAAAACGGGTAGAATGCACCAGATTCGCATTCACCTGCAGTCAGAGGGCTATCCACTTGCCATAGATGCCGTTTACGGTAAGAAGGACTCCTTTATGCTCTCTGATGTTAAACTGCGAAAATTCAGGCAGGGGAAATTCAGTGAAGAGGAACGTCCGCTGATGTCACGAACCACTCTGCATGCTTACCGGCTGGTACTCACTCATCCTGTAACCGGCGAGAGAATGAATTTTATCTGCGAACCTCCGAAGGATTTTCAGGCTGTGCTCAACCAGCTGCGCAAGTGGGGTCGTAAAAAAGAAAATTGAAGTTACTGCTGAAAGGCAAACTGTAAGATGTTGGCGCCCATTTTAAGAGACTGCTCCCTTATTTCTGCAGTATCCTTGTGCACTTCATAGCTCTCCCATCCATCACTGATATTGCTCTCGAAAGTGTAAACAAGCACCAATCGATCTTCGTGGAACAAACCAAATGTCTGTGGCGGTTTGCTCTCATGTGCGTGAACCTTCGGACTTCCTTTACTGAAATTGAATTTCTGGTGAAAAATTGGGTGCTCGAATGGCAGCTCGGTCAGTTGGAATTGTGGAAAGATTTTTTTTATGGCAGGTCGAACGTAGGGGTCCATCCCATAGTCGTCATCAATGTAAATAAAACCTCCGCCAAGGCAGTAGTTTCTGAGATTGGTAGCCTCATCGTCAGAAAGCACCACGTTGCCGTGTCCGGTCAGAAACAGGAAAGGATAATTGAAAATTTCCGCACTGCCCACATCCACGGTCGCATATTCCGGGTCGAAATTCAACCCCAGTTCTTTATTGGCAAACTTGGTCAGGTTTTGGACTGCGTCCACCACTGAATACCAGTCACCCCCGCCCCTGTATTTCAGTAGCGCAATCTTGTTTTTTCCCTGAGCAGAAACTGCAAAAGGTAAACAAAACAAAATTAAGGCAACAGAGAAATACGTGTTTTTCATCGGATATTCAGTTTAAGGAAATTTTTAAAATTTGGGACAAAGGATAGCGTCATTTTCGTATTCACCGAGGTACCCAAGGGAAATTTCAAATGCATTCTGGTTTCGTCCGTATGTATTTAATCCCTTGATATTGAGATCATAGCTAAATCCAAGCAGAAAGTTGTTGAGCTCAAATCCCAGCAAAAGTGCCGCCGCATCAAACCCAACAGTATTTGCACTTCTGACCGTTCTCAACCAGCCACCAACGTGCAGCGCGGTGCTGCCATAGTCGGAAAATTGTAGTCTGAGGTTTGAACCAAGATTGAGTTGGGCATGGCTGCCCTGTACGGCCATATAGGCCCTTGGCATCACAGAATTTCTGAAACCAATCGGCAACTGGGCACCAAAGTGCGCAATGTATTTTCTATCCAGACTTTTTGTCCCTCCCTTGTTAATGTCAAAAAAGGAAATATTCGGCGTAAAAAGGTGTTGGACAGATATTCCAGCAAAAATGGAAGTATTTCTCTTTGGCGTACTGGCATAATTTATCCCAGTAGACAAGTCCGGATAGGCAAAATTGTTGGCAGGGTAGACCTCGTTGGAGGGCAGATTGTACCTGTCGATTCCGTTGAATTGGTTTGGAAAATTCAGGTTGTCAAAGTTGAGATTTCGCTGACCTATTCCTCCCTGCAGACCGACGGAAAGGAACTGTGAGTTGTAGGTATCCAAACATTTTGTAAAGCAACCCGACATCAGGATAGAATTGGAACTGAAATTAAGTACGTTGGAACGGTCGGAATTAAAGACCATTCCCACGGCTACCACATCCTTTTTTACCTGTTTTTCATTGACAGGAAAGCGCAAGTCAATTGCCCCGCTATAGGTCTGAAAAGGTGAGCTGCTCACGCCTCGCCACTGATCCCTATACACCATAGCCACGCGGTATTTTCCGCTGAAAGCTCCCGTCAACGCAGGATTCAGATTCAGTGGAGACGCGTAGAACTGTGTAAAATGTATATCTTGTGCAAGAAGGGGAAAGCTCAGTATGAGGAAGATGACGATGAACCTGTACTTCATTCTGTAGTTGTTGTTTGTTCCATTCCAGTTGTCTTCTCAGATTCCGGATGTATGCGACAAAGATATAAGATTTTAAGGAAACGAAATAATAACGAAATAGTTACCATATTATTTGTTCAAAGGTCGTATTTTTGTCACGTTCAGCAGCCT
>CANHEE010000125.1 GCA_947459655.1 Lewinellaceae bacterium | reverse complement strand
TAATTGACCGGAACCGAAGCCCATTGTTGCCGTCCATTTACTATATAACGGGTATCTTCACGGAACATTCCGGCCTGAGCTGGATTTAAATTCAGCGGCGAGTTATAGTACTGTGAGAAATGAATATCCTGCGCAAGGCTTTTAGAAAAAAGCAATGCAGAGAGCAACACCATCACAAATAATCTTCCCAAAACGCTCATTTCAAATCCGCACGATAAGGCAAATGATTTATCTCCCCAAAATTAGGAATTTTCTCACAACAGTTGCTATAATTGTGTAATTTAATGGAAGTAAATGCTCAAAGTTGGAATTACGGGAGGAATTGGCAGCGGCAAAACAATGGTTTGCCATGTTTTTGAATCGCTTGGCGTACCGATATATTATGCCGATGACCGTGCAAAATGGCTGATGTCCCATGATGCTGATTTGATCAAAGGCATCATTTCTCTTTTCGGTGACAAAGCCTATTTGGGTAACGGAACACTGAATCGGAAACATATCTCAGAAATTGCATTCAAAGACAAAACCATACTTTCCACTCTAAACGCGCTGGTTCATCCAGCGGTCGCTGCCGATGTATCCAGGTGGTTTCAATCACAAAACGCTTTTGCATATGCGATTGAGGAAGCAGCACTCTTGATCGAGAGCAAAAGCTACCTAATCCTTGATAAGCTTATTGTCGTCACTGCACCACTTGAAACCCGGATTAGCAGGGTAATTCAAAGGGATGCTACAACACGGGAACTGGCAACAGAGCGAGTAAAAAGCCAGATGCCAGAGGAGGAAAAAATCTCTTTTGCCGACTACATTATTATAAATGATGGCACACAGTTGCTACTTCCGCAGGTTATGTCGGTTCACCGCGAACTGACTAAACTATCAGGACGCCATTAGAAACCGAGCAGGTCCTTCATCGTAAAGACCCCTTTTTTGCCGACAATCCACTCAGCTGCTGTAACGGCACCCGAGGCAAATCCCATTCGCGAATGTGCAGTGTGAACGATATCAATGGTATCGATTTCTGAGATATAACTCACCAGATGAGTACCCGGTGCGGGATCCTCTCTGATTGAAAAAATGGGTATTTCATTGTCTTCATGCGCTTCTTCTTTGACCCATGCAGTCTTCCTTGACAAATTCGAAATGATGTCATTGGCCAGTGTGATTGCCGTTCCCGAAGGCGCATCTAATTTTTGGGTATGGTGTATTTCCTCAATCTCCACTTCATACTGGGACTGGATGTTCATCATCGAAGCCAGGTAGCGATTGACCGCAAAAAAGATATTCACACCGATACTAAAATTGGATGCATACATGAAAGCACCACCTGATGATTGGCACTGCAGGTGAATTTCCTCCATATGATTCAGCCAACCAGTTGTTCCACACACTACAGGTACACTGGCACCGATGCACGTCTGCAAATTGGAAAAGGCTGCTTCGGGCCGACTAAATTCAATGGCCACATCAGCCTGTTTCAAAAGGTTCTGGTCTATTCCTCCGGAACCAAATCGCGCGATGATTTCATGCCCTCGCTCAAGTGCCACCTGCTCAATGGCCTTGCCCATTTTACCGTACCCTATCAGTGCTATCTTCATGGTGCAAATTAAAGGAGATTCAAGTTATTTGCCAAGTGTATAACCATCAAACAAATCTAAATGATCTCCTTTTCAAAGGCATAGCCGAAAATTGTACAAAATATATTGGGCGCAGGAACTGCTTTTTCAATTTACCTCTATATTTGTGAAAAGTCAGTTAAAAGGCTTAAAGTAAATGAATAAAAACCTTTTTATCGCATTTGAGGGCATTGATGGCAGTGGAAAAAGCACGCAAGTGAAAATGCTCAGCGAATACCTGATGGCCCGGGGACACAAGGTTTACACCACCTTTGAACCCACTGATAGTCCGATCGGTACCATGATTAGAAACATCTTCAGCCACAAAATGGAGGCTGACCACAGGGTCATCGCAGGACTTTTTGTGGCTGACCGACTAGACCATCTGCTCAACGCACAATATGGCTTGCTAAAAAAACTGGAAGATGGCTATACCGTTATAACAGACCGTTACTATTTTTCCTCCTATGCTTATCATGGAACACATATGTCAATCGACTGGGTGATACAGGCAAACGCACTCAGCGCTGACTTACTCAGACCCGATCTGAACATTTACATCGATGTCAGCCCTGAAATCAGTATGTCCCGAATTCAGAAAGGTAGGGAATCAACGGAATTGTACGAAACGCTAGAAAACCTCAGAAATGTTAGGGAAAAGTACTTCGAGGCTTTTGAAAAACAGAAAGACCGTGAAAAAGTGTTCATTGTAGACGGAAACCGCAGCACAGACATCATAGCTTCAGACATAGTTAAGAAAGTAGCTATCTTGCTTGAAGCCGAAAAGTAATCACCGGCAGTCTCTCTGAGGATTATCCATAAACAACCGTATATGTTCAACAACCGCATTATTTTAACAACAGTTGTCGTAGCCGCACTCGGTTACATGGTGGACATTTATGATCTCATTATTTTCAGCATCGTCAGGGTCCAGAGCCTCAAAGACCTCGGCATAACGGATCCTGCACAGATACAAAGTATCGGGCTAGGAATAATCGCCTCACAAATGAGGGGTATGCTGATTGGAGGATTGCTGTGGGGCATACTCGGTGATAAAATGGGTAGGCTATCTGTGCTGTTCGGATCCATCATCATATATTCCATTGCAAATACAGCGAATGGTTTTATCACCGATGTCAATCAGTATTACTGGCTTAGGTTTGTCGCAGGCATCGGACTTGCAGGTGAGCTTGGGGCAGGCATTACTCTTGTAAGTGAAGTGATGAGCAAGGAGAAACGCGGAATCGGAACAACCATTGTAGCCTCTGTAGGGGTGGCGGGCGCCGTTCTGGCCTATTTTGTCGCAGAGGCGTTCAATTGGAGAAATGCCTACATATTCGGTGGTTGCCTTGGCTTTGCACTGCTTTTATTGCGTATCTCAGTTTTTGAATCCGGCATGTATGCCAAAATAAAGAATTCCACGGTGCAGAAAGGGAATTTCCTGAAGATTTTCAGTAGCTACCGGCTCTTTATAAAGTACCTGAAATGTGTGCTTATTGGCTCTTCTACATGGCTGGTTATTGGTATCCTAGTTACCTCGGCACCCGAATTTGGAAAAGCATTCGGGATGTCAAGTCCGCCCGAAACAGGTGCGAAAGCCATCATGTATTGCTATCTCGGTCTGATTATCGGAGACCTTGCTAGCGGATTGCTCAGTCAGTATCTAAAAAGTCGCCGAAAGTCCCTTTTTGTATTTCTGAGCTTGACCGGTATTACAACCGCATACTACCTGAGTTCAGGAAACATTTCCCCTGAGCTGTTCTATATCAAGATTTTTCTGATCGGCATTGCGGGAGGTTTCTGGGTGATTTTTGTCTCCATGGCTTCAGAGCAATTTGGCACCAATGTCCGGGCAACCGTATCCACCACTGTGCCCAATTTCGCCCGAGGCTCGCTTGACCTTCTGGTATGGGCGTTTTTATATCTTTCCAGAGATTACGGAATGAACCTCGGGGCCGTCAATGCGGCGTGGATTCTTTCAACTGTCTGCCTCGCAGTTTCGCTTCTTGCTGTTTATTTTAGTGAGGAAACGTTTGGAAAAGATCTTGACTATGTCGAATTCATGTAAAAATGGTGCTGCTGAGCATGACCAAAAGCTATTTAGGCTTATATTGAGTAAAATTTAACCCCTTCATTCAAGGCAAATGAACATACGGCATAAAATATCCACCCTAAATTTGTTTTTTCTGTTGCAGGTTTTCGGCGCTATAGCACAGTTTGGTCAGACTTCCTTCCCTGTAAATGACGGTGGAAGAATCCTGAAATACCCTTTCGCAGGTGGAATGAACTGCCCTCAGTTTTCCGAATTGGATGCCAACAACGATGGCCTGAAAGATTTGTTCGTGTTTGACAGAGTCGGTGCACAGGTCATGATCTTCATCAACAATGGCAATAGCGGCTCGACCGATTATACCTATGCGCCCGAATTTGCAAAACAATTCCCTCCATTGCTGGAGTGGGCCCTACTACGCGATTTTGACGGAGACGGTATCATGGACATTTTCGCATATCTCAGCAGCGGAGCACTCGATGCTGTGATGGTCTACAAGGGATATTACAGGGACAATAATATTGCTTTCAACAGATTCCACTGCAGCGGATACTTTGAAAATGTTTTGTCCTGGCAACCGCCAGGACAGGAAAAGGTAAATATCTATGTATCCGGCCAGGATATTCCAGATATCAACGATATTGATGGGGATGGAGACCTCGATATTGTAACATTTGCTCAGGGCGGAGGCAAAGTAGAATTTTATAAAAACAACTCCGTCGAAAAAGGCTGGGGACGGGATTCACTCTCCTACTCGCTTGCTGATGGCTGCTGGGGAAGATTCTACGAGACCGGATTAACGAAAGCACTCACGCTCAGCACCAGCAAAACAGAATGCGCACATCCACGACCGCCTGCTGTAGCTGATCGCGGCGGATTACATGCAGGTTCCACTGTACTTACCTATGATATGGACAATGACGGGGACAGAGAGATTTTACTCGGTGACATTTCCTTTAAAAACATCAACCTTGCCAACAACGGCGGAAGTAGACAGGAAGCGTTCATGGATGCACAGGTCAATAATTTTCCCGACGAAAGTGCACTTCCGGTGGACATGGATATTTTCCCAGCCCCATTTATGCTCGATATCAACAACGACGGAAAGAAAGATTTTATCGCCGCTCCCAATGCCATTAACGGAAGTGAAGACCAGAATACAGCGTGGCTTTATGAAAATACAGGCAGCAGTCTTTTGCCAAAGTTTTCCTATAAGCAAAAGAATTTTCTCAGCACTGACATGATTGACCTTGGCTCCTACACCTATCCTGCTATCGGAGATGTAACTGGAGATGGGTTGCAAGACCTGATCGTTGGTGTGGGCAACAGATTTGTAAGTCCCACCAACCAAGAGGCAAGGTTGGTACTGTACAAAAATGTGGGAACCGAAAGCAATCCTGCCTTTGAACTGACAGATGACAACTGGCTGAATTTCAAGCAGTTTTCCAATTCAACCTACTACCTGGCTCCGGCACTCGGTGACCTGGATAGCGATGGCGACCTGGATTTGTTGGTGGGAGAATACAATGGTCAGCTTTTTATTGCACAAAACCAAGCCGGACCTGGAAAACCATCCTCATTTCCTGCGATCATTTACGGCTATCAGAACATTGATGTCGGATTGCACAGCGCACCATTCGTTACCGATTTGAACAATGACTCGTTAAGTGACCTGGTCATTGGAGAGCGCAATGGCAATATCAACTACCTTCAAAACAAGGGCACTACAGGGAATCCTCAATTTGATAGCAATCTGAAAAATCTACCCAATTCCGAAAATCTGGGAAAAATCAGGACATATGAGGTTCCAAACATCACCGGGCATAGCGCACCTGTTGTTTTGAAGTTCAAAAACTACTTTCAGATACTGAGTGGCAGTGAGAATGGTAAAATCTACTCATTTAGAGGAAACTATGCTGATTTATATAGTGAATTCAGTCCTGCGGAAGACATCACAGCAAACCTGACTCCGGGAACAGGAATATTCAGCGCACCGGCATTTTCGACATTCAGCAACACCGCGGATTTCTTCAAAGTGATTTGCGGAAATGCAAGGGGGGGACTGACAGCTTATAATGTGAATCTGAAAAGTAATGGTGAAACGATCGGAACCCAAGCGTCTGTAGCAGAAATCAACTGCATAGTTTTTCCAAATCCTGCAAGCAATGAGGTTGTACTGCGACTGAATGACAACCCGCCTGAAACCAGCAACTTAGAAATGTATAATCAGACTGGAAATGTGATACTAAGGAACAATTTCAGTGGCTCTGATTTCATCATCGATACCCACGGAATTCCCCGGGGCATATATCTGCTCAGACTTTGGAATGAAACCGGTATGACTACCAGAAAGATTTTGCTGAAATAAAAAATCCGCATTTGGTGACCAAACGCGGATTTGATAACATTAGAAATTGTTTTTTATTCAGAAACCACAATTCTTCCTGTTGCTTTTCCTTTGGAATTTCCAATATAATAGATGTAAACACCCGTATCAAGCCCTGAAGCATCAAACTGAACAGAGTTGAGGCCCTGCGTGACACGATGTCCTGCCTTGTAAACTATTTTACCCTCTACACTGCTGACCAGCAATTCAAAATCTGCATCCTCGAGTGCATAAAATTTAATATTGGTCAAGCCGGAAGTTGGGTTAGGTGATGCAGAGATGCTGATTACGTTCTCACTTTTCTCATTTAAGTCAGACACAAAACAGCTGGAAGACGAATTTCCTTCCACTTTTATAGTATACTTACCCGGCGCAAGGGTAGCATCCGGATAAGTAATCTTGGTACTGAAAGGACCTAAAAATGTACTCGCATAAGCAATTAGCTCAATTTTAACATCATAATCTCCAGCCGCATTGACATTAGACGCTGTGCCAAAAACTGTAACGCAACCCAATGACTTTGAAGCAAAGACACAATTCGGCGGATTGCAACCGTATGTCATACCAACAGGCAATCCCTGAATAGTAGTCGTTGCTTTTTTATCCAGCTTTACGGAATCAAGCGGAATACGCAAACCTCCCAATTGGGCTACGGCAATACTATCAGGCACTTTTGCTGTCAAAATGGTTTTATAGGGTTTTCCAATACAGGCACTCTCTTTGATACCTCCGTTGGGGTTGGTCTGCGCCTGGTAAGGTTTAGGATAAACACCAAATGTAGAATCTTTATACTGCTGATTTGGAACGCATTGCGCAAAAACCAAAACCTGCGTCAGACAAAAAACGATGATTAAGAATAGAATTTTTTTCATTTAAAATAATTATTGATTGAAACGAAATTAATGAAATCAGATCTTGTTGTTGGTGATTTCAGAGATTCAAAAGTAGACATTTTTTCTGAATATCATGTACAATGTATTTCAATGTCAGCCCTATGGCTAAAAAGATTAATACAAATTATCCATTCAAAACCCTTGTGAATGTCAACAGCATTGTCTTATTTTGCTCGGTATTGGCTTCCTTAAGCTAATAATGCGACTTGCAGGCATCACCTGCAGGTCGTTTTTGTTTCATCTTTGGCTATTTAAACAAGCAACTTAGAGCGATGTCAAAAATACTCATCATTGACAATCATGACAGTTTTGTTTACAATCTGCACCGGTACGTGGAAGAGATTAGTGGACAGAAAGTTACCATCGCAAAAAATGACAGCATAAGCATTGGAGAAATTGAAGAATTTGAGATCATCGTACTTTCTCCCGGTCCGGGCATTCCTGAAGAAGCGGGAATTCTGCTACCTCTTATTGAAACATATGCTCCCAGCAAGCGCATTTTCGGCGTATGCCTTGGGCATCAGGCTATTGCACAGGCATTCGGAGCAACACTTGAAAACCCGAAAAAGGTATTTCACGGAATTGAATCTGTAATCGAAGTCACCGATTTTTCCGACACCACTTTTAGATTTCTACCCTATCAATTCAATGTTGGCCGCTACCATTCTTGGATCGTATCACGCGATAATTTCCCTTCTGAATTGAGCATAACTGCTGTTGATGAAGAAAACAATATCATGGCTTTGAGGCATAATACATACGATGTCAGAGGTGTACAGTTCCATCCCGAAAGCATCATGACCCCTTTTGGCAGACAAATGCTGGAATCTGTTATCAAGGCCTGACGCTGCTTTTATTTCCCGTCTATTAGTTCTACTTTTGCCTTGAATAGGCCAAAAGAAAATTGGCAAGAGTAAAATTTAACAATTATGCTGATCAGCGGATTTACCTATGTGCGGAATGGTTTTACCTACGGTTACCCCTTTATCGAATCTATTAAATCACTATTGCCCATAGTAGATGAGCTGATTGTTGTCGTCGGAGATTCAACCGACGGAACCCGTGAAGCAATTGAGCAACTGAATGATCCAAAAATTGTAATTGTTGACAGCATCTGGGATGAAGAAAACAGAAAGAGTGGGAAAATTTTTGCGCAGCAGTCCAACCTTGGAATAAAAGCCATAAAAGGCAGCTGGGCTGTTCACCTACAAGTGGATGAGCTGTTTCACGAAGAAGACCTTCAGAAAATCCTTGGGTATATCAAAATTGCTGACGAAAGAAGAGAAATCGACGGCCTATTGTTTCCCTTCTATCATTTTTGGGGAGATTTCAATCACATCCGCAACACCAGAAAGACACATGCCTTTGAGATCCGTGCATTTAAAAATACAGGCAATGTGTTTGCCTAT
>CANHEE010000124.1 GCA_947459655.1 Lewinellaceae bacterium | reverse complement strand
ATTCTCAATGCTGGTAATCGGTCCACCCGCCTTGTGCGCCTTGGCTGGTAGCCGGGCCGTTGAAACCGGTATGAACCCTTCCGATTTTGTTCTTTTTATCGACAAAAATGGTTGTTGGAAAAGCGGAGAAGTTATCCAGCATGGGAAGGGCTGCTGCGGCTTCATTTTTACCTGCAAGTCCCACCACTACCGTTTCGTAGGGGATTTTCATTTTGGTTTTGTATTTGGTCAGTTGCGCGTTGGCCGCTTCTTTCTCCTTGTGTTTTTCAAAAAACAGTCCGATGACGGCAAGTTCGGGATTGTTCTTCTGGTACTCGCTCAGGAAGACAGACTCATCACGGCAGTTGGGACACCAGGTGCCGGAAACCTGTAAAACTTTGACTTTGCCGATGTATTCAGGATTGTCGAGGGAAATATTTTTTCCTTCCGAATTTGTAAAGTTGAAATTGATGGTCTCTTGTCCGGGTTTAACGGTGGTAATGCCGTATTCGTCGCGGAGTTTGAAGGCCTCATTTCTGGTTGCCTCCCACTGGGTGTAATGCGTAGCTCCGGAGCGGAAAGAACCGATTAACCTATCTTTGTCCAGAATTTTTCCCTCAAAAAGGAAGGCGTGCGATCCATCAAAAGCTGAAAGGTAGACTTTATTTGCTTGCACCTCACCTTCGAGAAAACGGTAGTCGCCTGTTTCGGTCATAAAAGTACCTATAATACGATTTTCTTTCTGCTCAAATTCGCCGATGGCTTTTTCCTGTTCGGTTTTGTTTTCTTTTTCGATGCCGAATGTAGTTTCCCATTTGCCACTTAGGTCAGCTTCAGGTTTCTTGCGGAGTGTAGAAAAACGATAGTCCTGGCCTTGCTTAGCGACAAAAGGTATTTTCTTTCCTCCTTTGACCCAGAATCCTTCCATTACATTGCCCTCGTAGGCTGCACTGATACTGGTCTCGTATTCGGTGAAATTTATTCTAATGGTATCCCGTGCCGTCTTGCGGTCTCTGCCGGTCTGTATGTCATCAATCCGCATTCTTTCACTGCCATTGATAATTTCGATATGAAATTTTTCCGGACTATCGTATTTCACTTCAAACACGAATGGTAATTCTCCTCCGGACACCTCTTCAAAATGGGTTTCCGGATCAGCATCCAATCTCGCGGAGTTGGTTTTGAGCGGCTGGTCTCTGCTGTCCAGTCTGAGTACTGCGCGCCAGTACCCGGGAGCCACAGACTTGAACTGGTTGGGTATGGTTATGCAGGAAGATAAGACTGTTGCTGAAAGGAACAGTAGGGTATGTAGCGTGTTTTTACTGCACATAGATTAAATTTTTGACGGGTTACCGCGATTGCATGCAAATGTAGGTAAAAACAACTGATTTATTAAAATGTTGCTTTTGCCGACGGCAAAAGAAAAGTCATTTCAGGCATCTGATGCAGCGTTATTTTCGTCCACTATGAAGTAGACATTGCATAGCGGGATTTTCTTCATTCGCGTCTTCGCAACGACAATTTTCAGCCGCAAAAGCGCGAAGGGTTTCGTGCTTTGCAGCAGAGATTATACAGCAGAGGTGATTTTATTCGCGTCTTAGCGGCGCACTGAAAAAGACATCTATTCGCGAAGAATTTACAGATGTTATCAATCTTCAACGATGGTCACTTTCATCATATTGGTACGAAAACGTCTTTCTATTGGCATAGATCCTGTGTTGACGATGATGTCTCCGGGTTGCACAGTTCCGATTTCTTTCAGGATGGTGACAACATCCTGAATGGTTTCATCAGTGGTGGTAAATTTGTTGTAATAGAGACAGCGGACGCCCCAAATCAAGTTCATCGTGCAGAGCATAGATTTGCGGTCAGACATCATGAGGATATTGGTGTCCGGACGGTAACTGGATACCCTGAAGGCAGTATACCCGGAGGTAGTCATTCCAACAATTGCTTTAGCACCAAGTTCCTCTGCTGTTTTTGCTGCATTGAAACAAACCACATCAGAAAGGAAAGTCCTTGACTTCTGCGATGCCTCCGGACGTCGCGCTTTCATAGCTTCCCAGTAGTATTTTCCATTTTCTACCTCAGAAATAATGCTGGCCATGGTTTCGACCACAAGGGTAGGGTGTGCTCCTGCTGCAGTTTCACCGCTGAGCATCACGGCATCAGTGCCATCAAGAACCGCATTTGCAACATCTGTTACCTCTGCCCTTGTTGGACTTGGATTTTCGGTCATGCTGTCCAACATTTGTGTGGCAACGATTACAGGGCGGGCCCGCTTGATGCACCTTCTGATGATGTCTTTCTGTATGCCCGGAACCTTTTCAATCGGCAACTCCACGCCGAGGTCGCCACGGGCAACCATAATACCATTGGATGCTTTGATGATTTTATCAATATTGACAATGGCCTCCGGTTTTTCAATTTTAGCAATGATTTTTGCTCCGTGACCCACCGCATTGATGCGCAGTTCCAGATCTTCAATGTCTTTCGGTGTCCTTACGAATGACAAGGCAATCCAGTTGACTGGTTGTGTCAGAATAAAGTTAAGATCTTCAATGTCCTTCTCAGTAAGTGCCGGAAGAGACACTTTTGTATCCGGTAGGTTGACGCCCTTGTTCGATGAGAGGACGTTGCCGTACAAAACTTCAAGTTTTACGGTATCAGTTTTATTGGTTTCAAGCACTTTGAGGACCACTTTTCCATCGTCTACCATGATTCTTTCTCCGGCTTCAACATCCTGTGCAAAAAGGTCGTAGCTCATGTACACCTTTTCAGGTGTTCCGATGCACGGCTCGTTGGTAAAGGTCAAAACCTGTCCCTTGCTTAGGGGGAACGAGCTGTTTTCAATTTTCCCGACACGAAGTTTTGGTCCCTGCAGATCAGCCAGAATACTGAGGTGAAACTGCATTTCCTCGTTGATTTTCAGTATATTGTCAATGACAGCCTTGTGGTCTTCGTGGGTTCCATGAGAGAAATTCAGACGGAAGCAGTCAACACCTGCCAATGCTAGGTCTTTTAGTCCCTGGTAGGTATTGCAGGAGGGACCGACGGTCGCAACGATTTTGGTTTTTTGAATTTTGCCACTCATCATATTAATCGGGATATTTGTACTGTGAGGTTTTAGTGCTTGTGAAACACTGTTTATTAACGAAAATCCGGGCATAAAGTTATAATTATTTTATTAGTGTAAATAATACAATAAGCTTCTAGGTAGTAAAAATTTTGAAGTCCTCGATTTCTTTTTTTTCGGTTTATTTCCCCTCGTACCGGAGTTTTTGAGTGCAAATGGCATATCTTTGCAGCCTTTATCTAACTGTTTTACCATACACAAGATGAAATTCGGAACTAAAGCCATTCATGCCGGGATCGAACCTGACCCGTCAACAGGTGCAATTATGACACCTATATTTCAAACATCAACCTACGTGCAATCCGCACCGGGGAATCACCACGGATTTGAATATGCAAGGACACAAAATCCGACGCGTTCAGTCCTGGAAAAGAACCTCGCAGCGCTGGAAAATGGTCTCGATGCTATTTGCTTTGCATCCGGACTTGCGGCTATGGACGCAGTGATGAAAACGCTTGCGCCGGGAGATGAGATTATTTCTACCAATGACCTTTATGGCGGTTCATACCGTCAGATGGTGCGGGTCTACGGGAAATTTGGTATACAGGCTAAGTTTGTTGACATGACCAAACCTGTCAACGTTAAAAAAGCCATTTCCAAAAAGACTAAATTGATCTGGATCGAAACGCCTACGAATCCGATGCTCAACATAGTGGATATTGCGGCAATCTGTGATATCGCGAAGGAAAAGGGTGTGATGACCTGCGTTGACAACACGTTTGCGTCACCTTATCTTCAGAATCCATTGGACATGGGTGCGGACATCGTATTGCACTCAGCCACCAAGTATATTGGCGGGCACTCGGATGTTATCCATGGTTGTGTTGTTGTGAAAGATCAAGCACTTGCTGACCAGTTTCATTTTCTGCAGAATGCCACAGGAGCGGTTCCGGGACCGCAAGATTGTTTTTTGATTCTGAGGGGAATCAAGACATTACATCTGCGCGTTGAGCGCGCATGCAGCAATGCAGCCAAAGTGGCGCAATTTCTGCTCAGTCACCCAAAGGTATCTTCGGTAAACTATCCGGGTTTTCGTACACATCCTGGCCACAAGGTAGCCAAAAAGCAAATGCGGGATTTTGGAGCAATGGTGTCATTTGATCTGCATGCCAACAATATGGAGGCTGCAACCAAAGTGCTGAGCGGTACAAAATTGTTTTCCCTTGCCGAGTCTCTAGGTGGGGTAGAGTCACTGATCGGACATCCGGCGAGCATGACGCATGCATCCATACCAAAGGAAGAAAGAATGAAGGTTGGTCTAACCGACAGTCTGATCCGGCTGAGCATTGGTATTGAGGATGTTGAGGATCTTATTGCTGACCTGGACCAGGCTTTGGCCCTTTTTCCCTAAGCAATTTTGAATATAAAACAAGAAGAGGTGCAAAGTCAACTTTGCACCTCTTCTTGTTTTGGAAAAAAAGGGATAGAAATTCCGAATCAGGCAGAAAAGGAAGTTCCGCAGCCGCAGGTGTCCTTGGCATTGGGGTTATTGAAGCTGAATCCGCGGTTGTTCAACCCGTCAACCCAGTCAATTTCCATTCCGAGCAGGTAAATTGCGTGCGCCTTCTGCATCAGCACTTTCATGCCGTTGATTTCATAGGTGTCGTCACCATCTTTTGCTTCATCAAAACCCAGGACATAGGAAAAACCCGAGCAGCCTCCGCCTTTTACACCAACTCTGAGCCCGTAATCAGCAGGTATGTTTTGTTCCTGCTTGATGCGGTTAAGTTCTCTGATGGTTGAATCAGTTAGTTGTATGGGTGTTATCTCGGTTGCAGTCATAGCAAAAAAAAACAGATTAAGTTGATACTAATTTAGGTGCAAATTTACAATAAGTTTTAGTAAAATGCATCCGGTTGTCAAAATATTGACTGGTACAAGACGCAGAAGGAATGCTTTTCTTTTTAATGGAATAATGTAACTTTGCGCTCGCTCAATTAATAAAACAAGCACACAATTTCAAAGTTCACGATCAGACTGTTTTTCATCAGGCAATCGGTAAATCGCACTCAATTCGAGGCTAAAACGACTATGGATATTTTTTTTGACATCATCAAGTACACTCTTCCGGCCATGATTACCGGATTGACTGCCTATTATCTTTTCCGCAATTTTTTTGAGTTTCAGATCAGGGTAAAAGCAGCTGAAAATAAAAACAGTGACCGGAAGGTCACTCTTCCGCTTCGATTGCAATCCTACGAGCGACTGTCCTTATTTTGTGAACGCATCTCCATACCGAATCTGATTATGCGGCTGAAGTCTCCAGATGCCACTGCTGCCAGTCTGCAATATACGATGATGATTGCGATTCAGCAGGAGTTTGAGCACAACATCTCTCAGCAGGTGTATGTCTCTGACACCCTATGGCAGATTATCCGTCTGACGAAAGACAATATGATGGCCATCATCAGTGATGTGGGAGGAAAACTGGACAAGAAGGCTGGGGCAGATGAACTGACAGACGCACTTTTCAGCTATCTGAATGAGAACTCCAGTGCTACAGATACAGCGCTAGCTGCCATCCGCAAGGAAGCAGGTGATTTGTTTTAGGAAAGTACTGCCGAATTCAATTTTCAGCAGATTTCCTTCAGTTTGAGCAGGGTTAGTCTATTGTTCGAATGATACCAGTGTACCCACCTTTTCGCCCTTGACGATTCGCATCAGATTTTTCGGGTCATTGATATCGAAAACGATGATGGGCAGGTTGTTTTCCTGACATAGTGTAAAGGCGGTCATATCCATTACATTCAGTCCCATCGAAATCACAGCTGTGAATGAGATGCTCTCATACCGTACTGCACTCGGATCTTTTTCGGGGTCGGCTGAATAAACACCGTCTACGCGAGTGCCTTTCAGTATGACATCTGCCTTGATTTCGTTGGCACGAAGCGCAGCTGCAGAGTCGGTTGTAAAATAGGGACTTCCTGTACCTGCAGAGAAAATAACGACCCTTCCCTTTTCTAGGTGACGGATGGCTCTCCTCCTAATATAGGGTTCGGCTATCTCTTTCATTTCTATGGCGGAAATAAGTCTGGTATGAACGCCCATTGTTTCCAGCGCACTTTGAATGGCCATACCGTTGATAACGGTGGCCATCATACCCATATAATCTCCCTGTACACGTTCTATCCCAGATTTGGAGGCGGAGAGGCCTCTGAAAATGTTGCCTCCACCGATGACAACTGCTACCTCTATTCCGGCATCGACCAATTGTTTGATTTGCTCGGCATAATACATGAGCATACCGGCTTCAATTCCGAATTTCTGGTCACCCATAAGTGACTCGCCACTTAATTTGAGGAGGACTCTTTTGTATTTCATTTCCATAGGGAGATCAATTGATAGAAATATAGAGAAAACAGGGTACAGGGCAAAAAAAAGCGAACCTTTGCAAAAAGGTTCGCTTTTAAAATATTTCTGAATTAACCGAGAGAAACGTAACGGAATGAATTTACCGTCAATCCTTTACTAACACTCTCAAGGAACTGTGCAACTGTCTTGCTGCTGTCTTTTACAAATTCCTGATTCAGTAGCGTTGACTCTTTGTAGAACTTGTTCAGACGACCGGCAGCGATTTTTTCCACCATGTCTTCAGGCTTGCCTTCAAGACGCGTCTGTTCTTTTACGATTTCCATCTCGCGTGCGATAACTGCTGCGTCTACGTCACCTTTGTCCAGTGCGATTGGCTTCATTGCAGCTACTTGCATGGCTACATCCTTGGCAGCTTCATTGGCTTCGGTGCTTTCCTGATTGATGGAAACTAGAACTGCAGCGCGGTAACCTGCGTGGATGTAGGCTGCAACCTGTGCTCCGGAAATGGTTTCGTATTGTGCAACTTCGATTTTCTCACCGATTTTTCCAACTTGCTCTGCAACGCGTTCAGCAATGCTGATGCCATCAAGCTTGATTTCAAGCAGTGCATTCAAATCAGCTGGGTGGTTTTGGAGCGCAGCATCTGCAATAGAACCTGCAAATGCGATGAAATTTTCATTTTTAGCAACGAAATCTGTTTCGCAACTTACCTTCACAATGATACCGTAGCTACGATCGCTGTGGATTTTAGCCATTACTACACCTTCTGTTGCTTCCCGATCGGCGCGCTTCGCGGCCATTTTAAGACCTTGTTTACGAAGGAAATCGACTGCTGCCTCAAAATCGCCGTTTGTAGCTTCAAGCGCTTTTTTGCAATCCATCATACCCGCATCGGTCATGTCACGTAATTTCTTTACGTCTGCTGCTGTTATTGTTGACATTTTTTATGAAAATATGGCCTGCGCTTCGCTTGGAGCGGGAGCTCACCGGCTACCACAGGAGTATTTTAATGAATAAGGTTACAATTTTTGCGGTTTTGCCGCAGATTTATTAGTTCTCCTTGCGCTCGCTTAGTCCTTCACGAATAGCTTCTACCATGTAGTTGGTCACGATAGCGATGGAACGTGCTGCATCGTCGTTTGCCGGGATAGAGAAGTCAACCAGATTAGGGTCACAGTTGGTGTCAACCATTCCGAAAGTGCGAAGACCAAGGCGTTTTGCCTCAGATAGTGCCAGGTGCTCGTGTCCGATGTCAACGATGAACACCGCAGACGGAAGACGATTTAACTCTGCGATACCACCCAATACTTTCTGCATGCGTGCATGCTCACGGCTAAGTGTAAGACGCTCTTTTTTGGTGATCTGCAGAGTAGAGTCGGCAAGCATTTTTTCAATATTCTGCATTTTCTTTACAGACTTACGGATGGTGGTGAAGTTGGTCATCATACCACCCAACCAGCGGTCGGTAACGAAAGGCATATTAACGCTTCTAGCAGCTTCTTCCACGATTACGCGAGCCTGCTTCTTGGTGGCCACGAACATGATTTTTTTGCCGCTTTTCGCAATCTGACGCATCGCATTGGCTGCGCGGTCAAGGCCTTCTCCGGTACGGTTGAGGTCGATGATGTGGATACCCTTCTTTTCCATGAAGATGTTTGGACTCATTTTCGGATTCCACTTTCTTTTTAAGTGACCGAAATGAACACCGGCATCCAGAAGCTCCTGATATGTAGGTTTTGCCATTGTATATAATTTTGAACTGTAAGTAGTGTGGTTTTTCTCCAATCGGGCGAAAACAGTTCCTTACGGTTGTATTTTAAAAATTGAAAAAATAATTTTAAAATTGAAAACAGCACTCCGGGTGCAAGCAGCAAAAAGCGATGCGCCGGAGCAGTATTTTTAACGTTTGGAGAACTGGAAGCGCTTTCTTGCCTTTGGACGACCGAACTTCTTGCGTTCAACAGCACGAGCATCACGCGTAAGGTATTTTTTCTCCTTGAGCGGCTTGCGAAACTCTTCATTTAATTT